>NZ_JBMQQG010000226.1:0-27591 GCF_057362405.1 Ginsengibacter sp. | reverse complement strand
GGGGCGTCAAACGGTGGTGCTCACTGGGTCAGGAATACCTTTGGCGATTGACACTTCTACTTTTAAGTTAACGGCATTAAATGGCCTTGGCGATAGCTGCACCTTTTCTATCGGTACGGTACAGGGTGTGTTACCCAATTATTATCTTACTTGTTTTCTCGACAGCGTTTATAGAAATTTTGGTGATAGCGCAAGCGCAACCAACAGCAGCATTCCCGGAAGTTCCGGTGCACCCGGCCTTGATATCAGCGGAAGGGATACTGTTATTAATTCAACCGCAAAAATTGACTTTGGTGTTAGTAACCCGGCAAGTATTGGACCAGGCACTTATAATGACACCAGCGTAGTAAAGGCATATTTCAATTATACAGATAATGTGGCCGAAACATGGTCCGTAAATACGACCACGCAGCCTTCTTTTAAAATAGTGGTGACTAATGCAAACGATAAATATGTACAGGGTACATTTAGTGGCATGATCAGGAATCAACAAGGCGCCGGGTTAGATAGTATTGCTGTTACTAACGGTTCGTTTACGGTGCCGTTAAAATAAAATACGGGAAAACTTTTCAGGGAACTCATTTTGTTAATCGTTTATTCAAATAACTTTTTAGCATGGCTATTTGTATCAACACCAAAACCGTAGCCGCAACAACTACGTTTATAGTTAACCGTGAGAATTGAAATAAATTTGAGGAATTTAATGCCGGGATGAAATTTTTTCCTGAAAGATCGATTAGCCAGGAATGATTGGCAGCCTGTGTACTGTCGCTTAAAAGCAGGTATAGCAAAACAGCAATGATGCCTGCAAAAATAAGTATCCAGCCCTTTCGTGAGATTAATGGTTTATAGGTCGTAGCCTTACTTTTATTAACCGCCAAAACGTTGGCCATAACTTTAGAAGTAAAGTTATAAGAAGGTGATTCCAATGAAGTTTCCTTCATTACCCTATCAACAAATTGCCTTATATTTTTATCTTCGTTCTCTTTCATAATATTGTAATATTTCAGGTTCTAAACGATCTTTCAAAAGAGAGGCCAGTTTTTTCCGGCTCCGGTACAATCTTATCTTAACATTGTTTGGCGTAATACCGATAATCTTTGCAATCTCGTCCATTGATTGTTCTTCAAAATAGTATAACGTTAATAGAAAACTATCTTCGCCCGGTAACGAATGCATACAATCCTGTATCATTTGTTTGCGCTCCTTATCCTCAATCGATTCTAAAATATTCATTAAAGATAATGCCTCCGGTTCTGTAAACTCATCAAGGCCGGCAAACGGTTGCAATCTTTTATTTCTTTTAAGCCTGTCCAAACAGGTATTAAAAGCTACTTTATAAATCCATGTTGAGAATTTAGATTCACCATTAAACTTATTCAGCGATTTATATATTTTCAGGAACGTGTCCTGCGATACTTCTTCTGCTTCTTCCCTGCTTTTAAGCATTTTCAACGATAAAGTAAATACCATATCCTTATAACGGTCTACCAACACAGCAAATGCATTGGTGTCACCTTTCATTACCAGGTTGATATAATGTTGATCGTCTGCCGTAGCCATAATATTAACTATAAGACGACGATATTCTGTTGCTGGTTACAATCAGCAAAAAACTTTTTCCTGGTAATCTTGTAACCGATAGCAAAATTGTGTCGTCATATACCATGAACTAATAAAATTATTTAAATAAAAACAAATCATTTATGGGACCGGAAATTTTAATACCGCTAAGTTTATTTCTCGCCATTTTTGGCATCTTCTACCTGTTCATTTCAACGAGGAATAAAGAACGACTTGCCCTGATAGAAAAAGGAGTTGACGCAGGAATTTTTATGAAAGGAAAGCAAAGCGGCATTCCTACAGGAAGAATAATTATTTTAAATCTCGCCTTATTACTTATTGGCATTGGCGTTGGTGTTTTCATTGCCCTCTTATTGACTACCTATACGTCATTAAACCAGGATGCCGTTTATCCTGCATTAATATTTACGATGGCCGGCATTGGACTATTTGTAGGTTTTTATATGACTAAGAATTTGGAGAAAGTGGGGAGTTAGAATTGGTTGTTTTGGACTTGAGAGGTTATGTTCTTTCGAGCGGCAAAAAAAATAAAATCCCGTCTCGGGATTCATCGCCAAAGTGCTACAGGCTTTGGCTTTTCTTTTGTCCAACCGAATGCCATTCGTGTTTAATTTGTGTCATAAGAAGGGCGTTGTCAAACTGAACTAATTTTCTGAAGTAAAATACACTGCATCCGAATCAATTAATTTTTTTGTATAAAAAGATTTACTGTTTAAGGAGGGTGAAAGGCTGAATCTCTGTGCAATACTCGCTTGAAAAACAAAAAGAAGGGAAACTAACGCAGTAATAATTTTCATAATAGCCAATAATTTTTTGCGGGAATATGAATGAAGAAATAAAAAACTATCAGGGTGTTTAATTTAATAGCTTATTGTATTTTCTCAAGCAGCGCTTTAAAACGCGGCTCATCTCTTAATGAATTATAGTCGGGATCATTCATGATCCAGTCTCTCTTTCCAAACCCCTTGCCTACAGCCAATTCAAGCAAGTCAAGTGCTTCTTCTTTCTGATTATCTTTTGCAAAAAGGCAAGCGCCGTTTATTAAAACTCCGGCATCGTCGGGATATAATAGTAATGCCTTATTCATCCACTCATAGGCTTCGTCTCTTTCTCCAATTTCAAAAAGAGAAGTTGAAACCAAAGAAAGTATTCTGCTATCATCCGGTTTCAATTTGAGTTGTTTCCTGGCTCTTTCCACACCCTCCCTGGCAGCAGCATCTGCTTCATCATTTTTTAACACCCGCAACGATTGGCTAAGCATTAGCAAACTTTGATAGTCTTCACGATTCACTTCAGATGCCTTTCGAAATAGTTCAGCAGATTTTTCGATTTGACCGTTAGCAAAACATGCCCGCCCATAGAGGTAATAGGCGCTAAAAGAATTTCGGTTGAGCCTTATTGCTTCTT
The DNA here is from genome assembly GCF_057362405.1 of Ginsengibacter sp. NCBI lineage: Bacteria > Pseudomonadati > Bacteroidota > Chitinophagia > Chitinophagales > Chitinophagaceae > Ginsengibacter > Ginsengibacter sp. Next base: position 24,600 of record NZ_JBMQQG010000226.1, on the reverse strand, counting down.
TAAATTCTTTTTCAGCTTCATTATATTTTTTGGTAAGGGACAACACATAGCCGCGTGATGAATGGCTTTCAGATAAATCCGGCGCTAAAGACAATGCCGTCCAGCTAAATCTTTCCGCCGCTATACAATCAGCATTGTTGCTTCCCTCCCACTCGTATAGCCACGAATATGCATCTGCAAGGCCCGTGTAGGCAACTGCGTAGTTGGCATCCAATGCTACGGCTTTTTCAAACATGATTATTGCCTGCTTCAATTCTAGGTTGTAAAAAAGCTGCCTGCCCTTGAGGTAATATTCGTATGACTCTATACTGGTTTCTGGGCGTCGAATGGCATCTCTTTCTTTATCAGTTAAAACACCCTTCAAAGCGGTAGCGACATTGCCCGCAATATCTTCCTGAATTGAAAATATATCTTCCATTTCACGATCGTACCGGTTTGACCATAAATGAGAACCGTCAGTAACTCTCACGAGTTTAGTAGTAATTCTTAAATGCTTTCCTGATTTTCGCACGCTGCCTTCAAGGAGAGTGCTCACGTCAAGTAGCTTCCCAATTTCACGTGCATCTACATTCTTGTTTTTAAATGCGAAAGCAGAAGTACGGGATATTACCCGAAGGTTGTTTAGCTGTGTAAGGGCATTAATGATTTCCTCTGAAATTCCGTCGCAAAAATATTCCTGCTCAGGATCGTTGCTCATATTCACAAAGGGAAGAACGGCAATACTTTTATTTGTAACTCGTAACGATGTGCCCGGTAATTCGTGAGATGATGAGGCCGCGGAGCCTGCGGCGATGATCTCATAAACACGAACTGGTTCTTTTACATTCTTCAGCGCCTGATCCTTTATGAATTTTGTGTGAAATCCTTTTTTGTTGGAAACATTATTGCGAACATTTTCTGAAATATAGATAGAGCCCGGCTCGGCAATGGCCTGGATGCGTGAAGCAATGTTAACTGTATCGCCGAAAACATCGCCTCCCTCAAAAACAACTTCGCCCTGGTGAATGCCTATCCGCAATTGAAAGAGGTGGAGTGTTTTGCAGTCATTTTGAATTTTTATAGCTGCCGCTACTGCATCAGACACCGTATTAAAAGTGGCCATTACGCCGTCTCCCAATTCTTTTATCAAGCGGCCATTGAATTGTTCAATAACGGGCTTTTGCAGATCTCTGTTCCTGGCGAGATAGCTAAATGCCTTTTGCTCATCGTCGCCCATTAAGGCCGTGTAGCCTACAATATCAGTAAACATAATAGCTGCGAGCTGTCGGGTTTGCTTCATTAAAGACGGTTCGGTTGTTTTATCAAATATAGCTTAATAAGAAACCATTTTAAAGAAACAGTGAAGAGGAAACTTAAGACAAGAAGCGGCTAAGCTTATGCAATATATCTGCGGAAAATTACCGGGTGGCCTAACAGTATTTGTAATGCCTGGAATAATCCAAAAAGTTATCGCAATATTTGCGCATAAGTGCTACCGTTATATTTGCAATAAACCTGCAGTTTGTTAATTGAAAAAGAAATTTTTTGACGTTCGATTGAGTCTATTTGCTCCCGATCCCTTTTTGTAATTCTTTCATCTTTTTCGCCATACGTTTACCCATCTCTTCCTGCGATTCAGAATTAAAATGTGTATGGTCGCCTTTATCTTTCAGGCCTCTTGATGAAGCCACTGCCGTGTATGGAACGCTGCCGGGTACCTCTTTTAAAACTTTGTTTATGTTTTGGAATTCTGCCCGGTAGCGTCCCAGTTCGCCAGCGACAAAAGGCAATTCATTATTGCCTGCAATAGTCCTGATTTGCTGTATTAACTGCTCTAATTTTGATAAATAAACAGCAGCTTTTTCCGGCTTACTGTCCGACTCACCCTGCAACCATAACACGCCTTTTAGTACGCCGTATTTTAGCGCTGCTTGCAGGTGCAGCAACATATCGTCAAAAGGATGGGTTTTTGTGGCGCTATCATATCCGCCGGGCTTCCATGAGTCTATTGAAGTTCCACCCACTGCGCAAGGAATAAGGCCTACTTTTCGTGAAGGTCTAAACTGTTCCATTGCTATGCCGAATGATAGTCCCGGGCCAACGCCTGCTATTTTGGGCTTATCAAAATGCAAGGGGTTTTTGCCAGGAACCCAGGTATTTTCTTTGGTCAACATGAGGACATTTGGGTTTCCTTCCTCAAGATATTTTTTTGTAATCGGTCCACGCCCTGCCATATTGGATTGCCCTATTAACAGGTACAGATCGAATGTTGAATCAATTGTAATTTTATTGTTCTCATCATTTCCAGCTGATTCGGTATTTTTTTTCATTGTATCATTATTCTTTTGTGCAAAGGAACCATGCGAACTAATAATAAACATCGATAAAATAAATGCTCCTATAAAATTCTTTTTCATTCTTTTTCCGTTTGTTGAAAAATTCGATCTATTGGAAGAACAATTTCCCGGGACTAATATAATTGCGTTGCTATAATAAAAAATACATACTGAGTATATCGTTGAGATAAGAGTGTAAAGCTTTCTATTACTGCCTTGCAGGAATATAAATCGTAAATTCAGTTCGTCCCGGTTGAGACTTAACTTTAATTTCACCCTTATGTTTTTTTATAATCCGGTTCACAAGGTCCAGGCCAATCCCCGTTCCCTCTCCCTGCTTTTTTGTAGTGAAGAACGGATCAAAAATGCGGTGAACGATTTCCTGCGGAATCCCCGACCCATTATCTATAACGGAGACGGTTACATGTTTTTCATCACAGGCGGTTTCGATAATAAGCGTTCCGTTTTTGCCAAGAGCAAAGATGGCATTATCAATCAGATTGGTCCACACCTGGTTTAGTTCGCCAACATACGCAGCAACTTCCGGCATGTTGCTGCAAAACTTTTTTATTACTTCAATATTTTTTTCGCGAAGCTTAAATCCCAGGAGCGTTAACGTGTTCTCAATGTCCCGCTGAATATCGGTTGGTTGCAAATCGTTGGCCTGGTCCATATGTACATGACTCTTGATGGAAGCCACCAAATGCGAGATGCGCTGGGAGGCATCTGCCAGGTCCCTGATAATTCGTTGAGAGCTTAATAAATTTTCAAGCCAGGGAACTACCCTGGCAAACGATGACGGACCTATATCAGCTTTAATACTTTCCAGGTCGTCAACTGACAAGCCGTAATCTGAAAAAGTTTCTGCCGGTTCAATTTCGGTAACGCCATTTTTTTTAAGCCATTCCTCAATTTGGTCTTCGTTCTCCATACGCTGAAGCGTCGTTCGCTTAATAATTTCCTGCGGTTTATTTCCTTTTTCTTCAATAAGGTCTTTAATATTTTGAAGATGTTCTGCTGTCATGCTGCAGTCCAATAGCTCTTTCGTGAACTCGTAATTGCTGTGCAACCTCCTGGTGAGTTCATCCGAAATTTCGTTGATAGCGGCGGCGGGATTGTTCATTTCATGCGCTATACCGGCGGCCAGGTTACCAAGGGCATTCACTTTTTCCTGTTGCATTTGAGTAGTGGCGAATACTTTAGCCCTTTCCGTCATAATCCCAATGAGGCGTTGAATAAAATCAGGATTAAGAACTTCCAGTTCAGAGAAATATTTTTTATTAAGACGCAGTAGTTTTGTTGGCCCTAACGCATAAGAGTAACCGGGATACGTCTTCATTCTCGAATAGGGCATCAGCCCGCCTACTCCGGCTGTAAGGTTGTCATTTTCAAAAGTAAAATAATAGACCTGGCGGCCGTTAATGTACATATAAAAAACAACCTTCCCTTCTAACGCAAACCACATTATTTCCGCCGGTTCACCATATTTTGCTATAATATCGCCATCTGCATATTCATGATATTCGGAGCGCTCCAGTATCCACTGGAGATGTTCGTCAGGCAACTCGTTGAGGGCGATAACTTTTTTCAAATCTTCAATCGTTACTGGTTGCATAGCAGAGAGAATTTATTTCCTAATATTTGAAGTTATCAACCAAAAATGATATTCAAATGATTTATTATTATTAATTACCACTATTGATGAATCTTTTTCCAACCGCTCTATTTCATATCCTTCCGGCTTCGGTTTCACAGCAATTGTCTTTCTATTTATGAACAAGGCGAATAGCTTTCAGGTGCTTCACGCAATACGTTTACCAAGAATTTTTAATCCTCTCTCCTGCCCGTCAAGTATTGCTATGTTTGGCAAAGTGGCCCAATCTTCAAATCCAAAATGCCTGAATAATTTTAGGCTTGGTTCATTGTGGGCAAAAATAAATCCAAGCAATGTTTTTACGCCAAATGACGGAGCTGTGTTGATACAATACTGTAAAATGTCTTTCCCCAATCCTTGTCCACGTTGGGCCGGGTCTAAATATATACTTACCTCAACTGTTGCATCGTAAGCCGGCCTTCCATAAAAAGATTGAAAGCTTACCCAGCCTATAATTTCGTTGTCTTCATTTTCAATTATCCATAATGGCCTTTTATCTGCAATGTGTTCATCAAACCATTTTTGCCTGCTTTCAACAGACACTTTTTCTGTATCTGCTGTAACGGTTCTTAAAGGAATTGTTGAATTATAAATTTCAACGATTTTTGAAAGATCATTTTGAACAGCATTTCTATAGATCAAACCAGGCATAGCAATCAGTTAAAAATTATTATTAATTTTTGTTGGCACTTTGTATCACAACTTTTGGCTTCCTTTATACAATAAAACATCAACTTCCTGCGTAAATACAATGATGATAAACACAAGTGACCTTTTTAAATATGAGCGAAGTTGTTGTAACCTCCACTGTTAAGATTGTTGTAATGAAGTTAGGAACAAAAAATAAAACGAAATATTATGTGTTATTTTCCTCAGAAGAAATATATTAGATTTGATTAGTGACTACCAAATCGATCTTGAACCAATTTTAAAAAACTAACTACCTTACCGTGATCAAAAAAGTCTTCCCCACCTTTTGCATTTATCTGTTTTTCCTATTTATAAAGACCGACGCTCAGTCATTTTCATCACCTTATTCTGATAAGTTGGGCGTATCGGCATACGAGTTAAACTATAAAGAATGTCCTTTCGACAAAGAAGCAACTGCGGTAGTATTTGTAGATGAAGCTGAATCTGATTATAACGACGAATATAACCTGCTAACCTATCACCATGTTAAATTGAAAATACTTAAGGATAAAGGAATAGAATATGGAAACATAGAAATTCCTTATTACCTGGACGATGATTTTGAAAACATAACTTCTGTTGAGGGAACCATCTACAACAAGGGAGAGGTGCTTTCTTCCAAAAAACTTGATAAAAAATCGGTATACACACAAAAGGAAAATAAATATTGGGGCGAAGTAAAATTTGCTTTCCCCGAAGTAAAAGCCGGCAGCATAATTGAATACACCTATGCAAGTTCTAAAAAAAATTACGGCGGATTGAAAGAGTGGATCTTCCAGCAGGAGATTCCAGTTTTGCGAAGCAGTTACCGGGTATCAGTTCTGCCCAATACTGAATTTGCTTACGCTGTACAAAAAAGCCCCGCGATGAACATCGATATTAAACCAAATAACAGTGAAGGAAAAATAAGTTTTGAAATGGATAATATTGCAGGTTTGAGAGATGAAAAATATATCGATTCTAAAAATGATTATCTGCAAAAGGTTTCATTCCAGTTGTCAAAGTTCCAGGATAGACGCTACATGACTACATGGGACCAGGTAAATACTGAAATGTCTACCGAACCCGCTTTTTATGGACAGTTGAAGAAAAATCTGCCGGGCACTGATGATTTTATTAAAAGCGTTAAACAGGATAGCTCTGAATTGAGCAAGATGAAAAAAGTATATGCCTACGTCAGAAATAACATTACGTGGAACAATATAAATTCCAAATATTCCACTGATGGTATAAAGCAGGCATGGGAAAAAAAAGCCGGAACCAGTGGTGAAGTTAATCTTATATTACTCAACCTCCTTCGGCAGGCAGGTTTAGATGCAACTCCGATGTTGGTGAGCGAACGCTATAATGGAAAAGTTCATCGTGAATTAACCATGATTGATCAGTTTAATACCGTATACGCTTTTGTTACCATTAATAATAAACAGTACTACCTTGATGCAACCGACAAGTATAATTCGTGCACACTAACTCCTTATGAAATTTTGAATACAACTGCTTTTATTGTAAACCACAAAAAAGGTAATCTTATTGATATAGTTGATACTACAGCATTGTACACGGAAAGAATCGGCATAGATGCGACCGTTAATGCAGAGGGCACGTTGAAGGCAACTTTTATTGCAAATAGTCTCGATTATGCAAGAGATTACCGGCTGAAAAATTTCAGAACTAAAAGTATTTCTGAAAATGAAAAATTATTTTCAGGTAATATCCCTGATTTAAATTTTTCCGATTTCAAAACAGAAAATGCGGACAGTGATTTGAACTTATTAACTACAAAAGGCGGCTTCTCACTGCCACTCAACAATAGTAATCAATATTATTTCTTAACGGCCAATTTGTTAACAGGTCTTAGTGATAATCCTTTTATCAGTGATAACCGTTTCAGTAATATTAATTTTGGTTACAAGCAATTAATACAACTCACATTTCATGTAAAAATTGATAAAAATTTCGCAATAGATGCGTTACCTAAGTCTGTTAAATTAACAGACCCCGATGGAGATATTTCTTTTACCCGCCTTGTATTTTCCGATAAAGAAGAAAACGATATGCGGGTTATTTCAACGTTTGAAACAAAACAAAATTTATATCCCGTCAGTCAATACGATATCATTAAAAATTTCTATAAAAAATTATTTGAGATGCTGAACGAACAGATTGTGCTGAAGAAAAAATAATGGCCAATGAAACTTACGCTCTACCTCTTTCTTTTGTTTGCATGTATTCAAAAATCGTATGCGTTGAAGGTTCCTCCCAATCCTTCTTTGTTCGATACCTCTGTTATTAAGAATGCATCTGTAATTAAAAATGAAGAAAACATTCTGCTTGAAATTACCGCCGTCGATCGTTTCACCTATACGGTACACAAAGTAGAAACAATTTTGAGTGAAAAAGGTAAGGATGAATTGGATTTTGTGCAATACACCAATAAGTACATCAGCCTTGAAAATGCTGAAATAAAAGTGCTTGACGTTTGGGGTAAACCGGTTACAAAATTCGGGAAGAAAGATATGACCACTGTCGCTAATGGCGAAGGGTTGATTGACGATGGCTATGTAACTTATCTAAGGATACCTGCTTCCGGCTATCCCATTACCATTGAATACAATTACCAGTTAAAATTTAAAGGAACTGTCTCCTACCCTTCATTTAATATTATGTCATCCGGCGAAGCAGTTTTAAAATCAACATTTACGGCCCGCGTGCTTAAAGAACTTGATCTTCGTTACAAAGAAAAAAATATACAATTAAAACCTGGGATAACGGAAGATGCTAAATATAAACAGTATCAATGGACAGTTGCTGATATGAAACCTTTGGAGTATGAAGAAGGTACAGCTAAATTTGAAAGCCGCTACCCTTCTATACAATTAGCGCCCAATAAGTTTAGTTATTACAACCATGAAGGTGATCTTACCTCATGGAAAACATTTGGCGCATGGGTCGGTAATTTGTACAAGGGACTTGACGAGTTACCGCAGGAGAGAAAAGATTTTTTCCTGAACATGGTAAAAGATGCTTCTACGGATGAAGATAAAGCCAGGATCATTTACGAATATCTTCAAACAAATTTCAGGTACGTAAGTATTCAACTGGGCATCGGTGGATTAAAACCTTTCTCCGCCGATTTTACTGATCAAAAGAAATATGGAGATTGCAAGGGCCTTAGCAATTTTATGAAGGCAGCGTTGAAAGCGGTTGGTATCAAAAGCTGTTTAGCTATCGTCAATGCAGAATATAACAGTGAGCCTGTTGATCCGGATTTTCCTGAAAACGGTTTTAATCACGTAATTCTTTGCATTCCCCGGGCAAAAGATTCCATTTGGCTGGAGTGCACCAGTAACGAAACCGATTTTGGTGTGCTTGGGTCATTTACTGAAAACAGGAATGCGCTACTAATTACCGATAATGGGGGTGTGCTGGTTCCGACGCCAGTAAGCCGTGCAAATGAAAATTTATTAACGGCCAACACTTATGTTGAAATGTCAGAAGATGGGTCTGGTACTTCCGTAACCACATTCAAAACCTGCGGGTCTTATAAAGTAGACATTGAAACTAACTTAATCGAAGAAAAAAAAGATGATCAAAAAGAATTTTTAGTTCACACATTCGGATTTAAACAACCTGATGAATTTGAAATAGATAAAAGTGAAAACCAGGACATGCTTTCAACCAAGATTAAAATGAATATTGAAAAAATTCCGGAATTTATTGCCGGCAACAAAATGTTTATAGCTCCCCGCTTGTATAAACAGTGGTCTGCAAAGCTTCCCAAAGCCACCAACAGGCGCCTCGATTTCTACTTCTCTAATCCTTTCATAAAAACGGATACTACTGTATTTAAACTTCCGGATGGCTTTAAAGTAGATGCGTTACCGGCCGCAAAGAACTTTACATGTGAGTATGGTTCTTATAAAAACAATTATTGGTATGATGCGACAAAAAATTTGGTATACAGCGCCGCTAAGTTGGAACTAACACAACTAAAAATACCAGCATCTAAATACGCTTCAGTAAAAACTTTCTTTGACGAAGTTCTGCAGGAAGATGCTCAAAGAATGGTTATAAAGAAAAATGATTAAACGTAAAATATTTGTTATTGTCGTTACATCTCTTTAATCGGGATCGGCAATTATAAAGTACTTACTGAAAACGATATACCTTCCTCATTATCTTGATCGGGCAGTTTAACTGAGCAAAAAATTTCTTAAAAAAAATATTTAAGACAATTTTAGGCCCGATTAATGCATAATTTAACGCCATGGCAAAAATCGTCTTTACAATTTTATTGATTGCAACCGTAAATGTTCTATTTGCTCAATACGTACATTATTCGGATAAAAGAAAAATCACCAACACAGAACCGGCTGCAACAACGGCCCCAAAATTAATAAAGGATACTGCGGTAAAAATTATCAGAGATACCGTAAGAATAGTGGTTAAAGATACCGTTAAAGTAACCGTTAAAGACACTTTGAGAACAGTTGTGCATGATACATTAAAAATAATGATGAGAGACACCGTAGAGATTGTAATACACGATACAGTAAACGTTTGCCCACCGGAAAAAACAGTTTACCACAAATGGCCAGATCGTTGTCCGGGTCTAACCGGCGCTATTCCTGTTTTAAATAATTACATCGCCCCGGAAATGGTATTAAAACTTACAGAAATATTTAAGGGCCATTTGTATTCAATCAGCAGCAGTAAGAATGGCAACGGAAAATTGCGGTATAAACTAAAGGTTTGCGAAAAAGGCGTAATAAAATTTGAGTATGCTGATGAAAATGGAAATATAATCCCGGGTTATGTTGATGAAAAAAAATAACTGCAATACAGCGGATATTTTCTCTGATGTTCACCATTGGCCACTCATATTATACAGCCAGGAACCGCCTTCACGAAAGTTCATAAACTTAATGATAACCTGTTTTGGCAATAATGCCCGCATCTGTCGACCTCCACACTCTATAGAAAACACTAACCGTGATATGAGTCTCAATATACTTTTCGCTTAACCTCCTACCAGAACCCGTTTAGTTGAGCAGAGATCATTTTATACTAGTGATAACAAATGCGCATACCCGAAACTGTTAGTTTACATGGAATTAAAATTTGTCTCCAATATTTATTTGCTGAGTGGTTGAATTTATGTTATAAATGTGTTCGTGACGAATTACATTTTAGAAAATATTATAAATTATTTTTTTGGTTTCTTTTATTAAAATCCATTAAATTAGTACAAGATATTTTTTTGACGCTCCCGAATCCCATTAAGTTATGGTACATAATGAAGGTGTTGAGCGCTCCCTGAAGATTCCTGTCTCAATACCTAAAAAACAACTGGTAACTTCCAAGGCCTCTCTCAGGCCTACCCGTAAAGCTAAATCGCAAAGATTGTTTGTGCCACATAAGAAGGCTGTATTGTTCCGTGCGCAAATTAAACTCCCGGATGCATTACGTGAAGAAATTAATAAAAAATGGGACGATTGTTGGCCCGTTAGTACGCTAAGGCCGCTCGCGTTGATTGATCTGTTATGCTATTTGCTGTTCTTAAAAAAACTGGAAGAGAAACGCCTTATAACAGTGAGCCTTACCCGAATTCCAGGAGGTAGTAGTCCTGCAAATGAATTATTCTGGAGCGGGTTCAAGGACTTGAATGCCCGGGATTTGCACACTCTTTTTACCACTGAAAATGGGGTAATGGAATTAATAAAAAATTATGGGCTTACCAACCTGAAGTACAGCGAATTTTTGAAGGAGCCTCTGTTATTGACCCCGTCAGTGAGTCTGCTGTTCAATGTGGTGAATATTATTAAGTTAATGGATTCACATAGAAAAAATATCAGTGTCGCCGTATTTGAATTCTTATTACATAAGGCCGAGATAGAAGCTCAAAACGGGCAGGTATATGCGCCGGATAAAGTAGTTAAGCTCGTGGTAGAACTAATGCAGCCTTCAAATCAGGATTCTATTTGGGATCCTTCAGCAGGCAACGGCAGTTTGCTGATAAATAGCGCAAAATACATCGCATCTGGCAAGCCCGCGCCGGGCAACAATTTCACCGACTGTTATTTTGGAGATAATTATAATGGTATTGAATGTGATCCAATTCAGCTTCGGATAGCGGCAATGAACATGATTATGAATGGCATTGAGGATCCCAAATTGGGCGGCACTGGTTCATATAACAATTCGCATATTAATGCCTGTGAGCAGTCAACGCTTGTTCTTTCGAATTTATATTTCAAGGGTGCCTACGACAGAAAAACGATAGCAGGTAAGACATTCTTACTTGAATCAGGAAGATCCGAAATTCATTTCTTAAATCTTATTCTAAACAAACTTAAAAGTGGAGGAAGAGCGGCCGTAATCGTTCCGGAATTCATCTTATCGAATTTTACGACAGAGATGGTTACAATGCGCCAACGCATTATTGAAGATCATAAGCTGGCCGCAGTAATATATTTAACGAATACAACCGGCCCACTATTTAACAGCGCTTGTATTCTCATTTTCGCTGATATAAGTGCAGCCGCTAATGATGTGATTTGGTTTTGTAAAATGAAGTCAGGATTGAAAAAGAAAGATGCCGGCTCAACCAACACGGTTGAACAGGGAACACTGGAATGCAAAGATGAATCCGAGGATATGGTTGACATAATAAAGCGGTGGAAAAATTTGACCGCGGAAAAGATGCGTACAAGAACAGCTCATAGTTTTTGTGTGCCCGTAGATGAAATAAGAAATTGTAATTACACACTTTGTATTAATCAATATAGAAAAGTCGAAAAAGAAACTCAGTCTTTCTGCCCGGTTACTATTCCAAACATTAGTAAAGAGATTGCCGGGAATATATCGGCAACTGACGAGGGAAGACTCAATATTACCAGGATCAAAATACCTAAGCAAATAATTCCCGCATTAAAAAAGGCAACACTGCAATTTACGCAACAGGTAATGCCGGTAAATAAAAGACTTTCGGTAAAACTAAGAAATCTGCCCGCTGCATTTATAAGGGGTAACCTACTATATGTTCTTAAGCGCCTCCGGCCTGGTAGCATCTGGTTTCCTCCGTATTTGACTCCATTACTACTGATTGTGATAATTTCTACGTTTTTTTATTTTGAAGTTTTTAGAGATAATAATTACCCGCCACAAGTTGCCACTGCCAACACTAATATCACACCAAGGCGAAAAGAATCACAGGCAGTTGTCGCCAAACCGGTAGCTACTTCCGGGACAAAGCCTACGTTGACGCCGGAGCAAATAAAGGCAATCATTTATGATTCAACCACCACTGCGCACTTCGATAATCAACCAGTTGAACTTTCGCTACAAAATTCAAAAGACGAATTCGGCGTAGATGAGACTGCTGACACAGCAACAGTTTATAGTCGGGCTAAAAAGCCAGATGAAAGAACCACTAAAAATGCTTTGTCAGCAAAATATACTGTTAGAGATACAACATTCTTTCATAATCAACCAGACGAAAGTTCAGCAAGAAAATCCTATCTTGATCCTTTAAATAATAATGTTTTGGATGCAATTCAGGAAAAAAATGGATATATCTACATTGTTTATACGAATCAGTTTGGCCGAACGTCAAAGGGATGGATCAATAAAAAAGACTTAATCCAACTTCGGTGATATTAAAGAGAAGAATTGGGTATATAATGGTGACAGTAACAATGGTAAATTGTAGTGCCTTATGCAAACGTTCTTTGATTAGATAAAACCTTTCATTGTTATAGGATTTTGTCTGATTTATTTTTAAAACTAAAGCCAATATTGGCAAATTATATCCCCACCGAAATAATTTAGAATAGAGGAAATCACTATTCTGAATGCGTTTAATTCACCCTATTTTTTCGGGGGCGAAAAAAAATGTCCAGGGCAATTTTAATAGAGAAAGGTGCCACATATTTTGCGGGGCCGGGCGAGTTGATGTGAGTAAATGTTTCCACAATTGATATCAAATGAAGGCTTTACGCAATATACATGATGTCGGTGAAAAATAACTTTGTGCCCATGTTTCGTAGGTCTTACCAGCGAAACAACCTGGAAAAATTTAATTGGCATGTTCTTAGTTAAAAAATACATTCGAAAGATTTAATAAAAATTCCTATCTTAAGATTCGATTTGGGAAAACGAACACAGATTTCCGATCATCTTGCTAATATCAATCCTTTGAAATACTCAAATTAAAAAATAGGAGTATGCAAAAAAATTGGTATGCAGTTTACACAAGACCGAACTGCGAAAAGAAGGTATCACGTGCACTAAGCAAAATGGGAATCGAGATTTTTCTCCCCCTTAATTTCAAAAGAAATCCCACTTTTTTTAGGGTTGATTTTTCCCCCGAACCCTTATTTAAATCTTTTATTTTCTTGAGGGCTGAAGAAAATCATGTCATCAATCTTAGTAAACAGGTGAAAGGAGTGTTGAGTCTTCTTTATTGGCTGGGAAAGCCGGCAACCATTGATGGTGACGACATTGCTGCCATTAAGGAATTCACAAATACTTACAAGGAAATTGAATTGGAAAGACTGGATGTAAAACTAAAAAATGATGAAGATATCAATGATGACATCCTGATGACGATAGATGGTAAAATTTTGATGATAAAGAACAGGGCAGTTAAAGTGAATCTCCCCTCGTTGGGTTATACCATGATAGCAAAAATAGAAGATAAAGATATATTTGGCAGGAAATCACGCTTTGACAAAAGTGATATCGCCTTGCAACAATAAATAACCAAGCGTATTGACTAAAATTTTTACCAAATAAATAGCCGGCGCTTTTCGGGAGTTTCCCAAAACCTTTTCCCCGGTTGAATCACGTTACTTTTAAAACTACCATTCGCCCATTGTTAAACGAGGCGACGCTGTCGATAAAATACGCCGCATTTTATTTTGGCTGAATCCACGCTGGTTCCAAGATTTAATTCATTAGCCTCAAACTCAATTAAATATTTTCTTTAATTCTAATCATTTTTAATAACTTGGATTCCATAAACCAATTTAATGAGTGTTCTCGTTTCTGAATTACCTCTCCAGGAAAATATTGTTTCAACCCAAAATAATTTTGTTAGTCAGCGGCTTTATTCGCTCGACGCACTTCGCGGCTTCGACATGTTTTGGATAATGGGCGCCGAAGATATTTTTCATACAACCGCCAAGGCGACCAATGCGCCTTTTTGGGCTGTTCTTTCCAACCAGCTTACACATCCAGATTGGAATGGGTTTCATTTTTATGATTTGATATTTCCTTTATTCCTTTTTATAGCCGGCGTTGCCACACCTTATTCTGTGGGAAGGGAATTGCAAAAAGGAAAAACTAAAAGCGATGTGTTATGGCGAGTGGTTAAACGTGGCCTTATCTTAGTTGTGCTGGGAATTATTTATAACAACGGTCTTGAAATAAGGCCACTTTCAGAAATTCGTTTTGGCAGCGTGTTGGGTCGAATCGGGTTAGCCTATATGTTTGCGAACATCATTTATATCTACTCAAAACAAAGGGCGCAAATGATATGGTTTTTTGCTTTACTTATAGGCTATTGGCTGTTGCTAAAATTTACATCTGCGCCGGGCTATCCGATGGGCGACCTTACCATGCAGGGAAACTTTGCTTCTTACATAGATCGCAGTGTTTTGCCTGGAAGGCTCTACCTGACTATTCACGACCCCGAGGGGTTGATGTCAACAATTCCTGCGATAGGAACGGGTTTACTGGGGATTCTCACGGGTAGCTATTTAAAAAATAATAATACTAATGGCGCAAAAAAGGCAGCCAATATTGCTTTAACAGGAATCGTGTTTATCGCTCTTGCAATTCTTTGGAATTTTGATTTTCCAATTAATAAAAATCTTTGGACAAGTTCATTTGTGTTAACTGTAGGTGGAATTAGTTTGTTATTGCTCTCATTATTTTACTACATTATAGATGTGCTGGGATATAAGAGTTGGGCATTTTTCTTCCGCGTTATTGGTATGAACTCTATATTAATTTATATGTCCGAAAGGTTCGTAAATTGGGAATATTCAACAAATAGTTTTTTTAAATGGCTTGGACAGCTTGCGGGCAATCCCTGGGGCGCTGTGGTTATGGCAATTTGTTTTGTTATGGTAAAATGGGCATTTTTATATTTCATGTATAAAAAGAAAGTGTTTCTAAGAGTTTGATGTAATACATTTTTCAACATCAGCATTTCAATAAAAAATATTTACGAAACCGGAAAGGTTCCATTTAGTCCGTTTGAATCAGGAAAAGAATGAATAAGTTAAACGGTGTGGCCTAATGTTTTTCAACTTTAATTCATCTAAACAATTAACTTACTCTAATCAAATTGGCTTTAGTTAGTCAAATTCACTTTAAACAATCCTAGCCCATTACAAAAAACTGTTCGTTAACTGCATCAGAATCCCCCGAATTGTTTTCACTTCAATAACTCCCTAAAAAAAGGAATCAACTCATTTGCCAAAATCGCGTGTTCTTCTACGTTAGGATGTCCTGCGCAACCATGTGCCTGCATGGGTTTAAAAAAATATAATGCCACGGGTTTCTCTCTGGAATGCAAAGCATCAATATTTTGCTTTATAGCGGTAAGACAGTTTTGAAGCGTTTGCCTGTTGGCGCCATTTACCATCGGGCTGCTGAGCAGTGCTATTCGCGCTGATGGATATTTGCTTTTCACCAGTTCAACAAAACTTATGTAATGAGTTACAAATGCCGCACTGTCAAATGGCAATCTTGGCTTCTTACCATCACCGGTACTGAAATCATTTGTTCCTAAAGCAATACTTACAATGTCCGGGGAATATTTTTTGAAGTCCCATTTTTGAGAATCATCTAATCCCAATTCAGTTTTTTCATACACCTGCGGCATCGTTGGCCCATCACTATTCCAGTTGCGGTAAACGCCAATGCCACTTACACAACTCATAATAAAATTTACACCCAAAGCTCTCGCTACCCGCGGACCATAAGCATCGTAAGCGTCATGTTGGTCGTGGTAAACGCCCGTACCACAAGGCGTTTCAGAAGCATCTGCTGCAGCGCCACAGGTAATACTGTTGCCAATGAATTCTATTAGAGGCAAAGCCGGAATCTTTAAAGTTTTCAAATTACTACCCGTGATCTTCTGTATATAAATCGCGCCGATTTGCGCTTCTGTTGTTTTATATATCCAAATGGTATGCTCGCCGTTGCCGGGAGCGGTAAGCACAATCGGTTGATTTGAATTTCCTTCTACACGTATCCTTTTTTGATATTTGCCATCCAATGTATATTGAAAATAATTATGACTATTGGGATCGGGCAATGCCGCGAAAACCGAACATGAATTTCCTTTGAATGAAAATCCAAAGTGAACTGCTGAACCTATTAATTCAAGATCTTGCTGGCTATCTATAATATATCTTCCGAAAGGTAGCAGGCTTGCTGCAGTCAATTCGTTTGTTGAACTTTTAATATTTTTTTTAGAAGACGTGCAACTTCCCAATAAAATACCGACAATTAATGCGGACGTTGAAAAAAATCGTTTCATGTTAATCTTTATCCATGCTCAATAGTTCATAGTTTTTAATTTATCAAGAGTGATTGTCCTTTCGCTATTATAAACCTCTTTATCGCGTTGTTTGGTATTGTCTGTCCATAGCCAACTGCTCCACACCAGGAAGTAAACCCATTTAGGCTGTGCTTTTAAAACTTCATCACTTGGCAATGATCCAACTTCGGTGAGAGCAATAAGTTTACCCCTGGCCAATTGCAACAACTCATTGTAATCCCGCTGCTCGTAATCAGCATGGTACACGTCTGCTCCCAGCATATCAACATAATTGCTTCCGGGATAGAAATCTTTATAAGAATACGCTTCATCGCCGGGAATGTCTCTTACACCATTAGCTCCCCAAACCCATAAAAGGTTATTGAGCTTAAAATGATTTGTATAACGATCATACATCATTTTCCAAAGTTTGGCAATACCGTCTTTCCCCTTTTTGTTGCCCCACCAAAACCAAACACCATTCATTTCGTGATAGGGGCGCCACAGAACCGGCACATGTGCATCCTGCAATTGTTGCAGGTAGCCGGCAATTACATCTACCTGGGCTAGCCATCTCTTGTATAAGCGTGTGCCCGGCGTCGTTAGTTCTGTCCATTGAGAATCGGTAAGCTTTGCCTGCACACTTTCTTTCCATCCATAAGGCGGATCATCAATTGGCCTTCCTTCGTGCCACATTAATGTTACAATAGAACCTTGCCGGTTTTTTTTAATAGCGGCGTCAACGACGGCCTGCCCGTTATCCTTTGTACCGTTCCAGATAAAATCGCATCCCCAAACAGCGGGATATTTTCCCGTGAAAGCATGGGCACTATCCGAGAATTTATCGGGATCATTGTTATAATTATGCTGACCTGCCAAAATATATTTACCATCAATGCTATATAGAAAGCTCAATAATTTTTTTACTTCCGGAGTTGCGTTTTTATTTACAGGCGGAAAAGGTTGGGCATTGATTGCTGAAGAAATAACAAGAAAACAATAAAGAAATATAAGTTTCACGATACTATAAGTTTACATTACGAGGGTTATTTATCTTTTCTAATACTCTCACACCATTTTCTCCGGCAATAATTGCTTTGTCGGCTAATCCATAAAACAGTGATGTTTCCACCACTCCTGCAATATTTTTGAATGTTACATTAATGGACGAGAGTGCCGGCCATTGTTCAAAATAAACATCCAATAGGTAATTTCCATTCTCTGTTATTACTGCACCATCTTTTTTATCACTCATCCGCATTTGAATTTTTACTCCTGGAAATAATGTTTGGATTTTATAGGGAAGAAATGTCACCGACTGAGGCAGCATTTCAATTACTAAAGGATATTTTACATCAAGCGTGTCAACCAACTTTGAGTCATCACCTACAATGACAAATTGATTAGCCATAGACGCGAATAATTTTTCCTGCGTGTGAATACCGCCGCCACTTTTTAAAGCGTTTAATTGTTTATCAAACTGATCACATCCGTCAAAATAGATATCCACTTCTTTACAAAATTCAATTGGCGAGATCGTTAAATGTTCCCGCATTAATAGTTGCTTTGTAGTAAAGGATGAACTCGCCAATCGTATTGAAAGGCCATCATTTATTTTCGATTTCAAATAATCCACGATATAGGCAATAGTTGATCCTGCGCCCAGTCCAACCATAGAGCCGTCTTCTATAAAAGTAATTGCCTTTGCTGCTGCTTCCTGTTTAAAATTCATTCAAAAAATTTCAATTAAGAAAATGTAAAGTCAATCGTTCTCTTTTCATGCTGGCTTTGCATCGCTAATTCTATAATACGAATATTATTCCTCGCCTGCAGAGGAGTTACTATCAGTTGTTCTTTACCAATAATGGTATTGTAGACATTCTGATAAAAGGCAGTATAGTCCCCTTTTTCACTCTCAATCTTTCCCGCAAAATGCTGACCGTTTATTTCAGTGTTTAGTGTTCCCCAAATTTCAGGAGGTTCAATACCCCAGTTGCTTTTTGTAGCAGAAGTACAGCCAGCTTTCAGTGCTTCTTCCTGCACATCTAATCCATATTTAATGAAAGATCCATTATTTCCTGAAAGTATAAATCGCGGCAATGGCTCACGCACAAGCATTCCTGCTTTTAATGTAACCTTAAGGCCGGGGTAATGGAGAACTACTTCAAAATTATCAATCGCTTTCCCCTCTTTTCTTTGTACAATTAAATCAGCACTAACGGTATCGGGTAGCCCAAATAATGCCTGTGCCTGGTCAATCAGGTGGGAACCGAGGTCATATAAAATTCCGGAGCCCGGTGTATCTTCCTCCCGCCATGAATTAGGTTTAAGATAGTTTCTGAACCGATCGTACCGGCTTTCCATTTCAACAAGGCCACCCAACAAATTATTTTTAATTATTTTTTGAACCGTATAAAAATCGCTGTCGAAGCGGCGGCTGTGGTAAACCGACAGAACCAGGTTTCGCCTCGCAGCTTCAGCAATCAATTCGTCAGCATCTTTTGTATTAATGGTAAATGGCTTGTCAACTACCACGTTTTTACCAGCTTGTAGCGCCTGCATGGCCAATGAATAATGTGAAGTGTTGGGTGTTGTTATAACAACCAGGTCGATATTCTCATCATTACATATTTCCTCTGAAGTACTTACTATTGCAGCCGTTGGATACTTTGATTGTGCAACGGCAACTTGTTCTGGTTTTACAGCTCTTATTTTTGCCAGTTGCAATCCCTTTACCATTGTTAGTATCGGTGCATGAAACGTTTGCCCTCCGGCACCGAATCCGATTAAACCAACTTTAGTTGTTTTATCCATTGTCTTATGAAATTAAATTTTGTTCTTCTAAAAATAAAAAGTTCGTTCAGTTACTGATTCAACATTAATTTTTCTCATCATCATCCCCACGCAACCGCTTTATGCAATTGGACAGCGCCCTGAAATTGTGATAAGCACCTTTCCAGATATGACCTTTTAATGCCGTTTTTCTTTCTGGTTCATTATCCAGCCCTTCCTCATACCACCCGCCATTTGTATGATCAATAATATAGGTTTCAATATAATTCCATTGCTTTTTGAATTTATCATAGTAGTGCATCGAATCGTTTGGATAGGTATCAGCCATCAACAATAAAGTGTTTAAGCCTTCTGCCTGCGCCCACCAGTTTTTACTTGCAAATATTATCGTGATAGTATCACTGCCTTTAAAATAATAGCCTTCATCATAAAAGCCACCTAAGTCCTTATCCCATCCATTTCTCAAGGCATGATCTACCATTCGTTTGCCGACTATTTGTGTTAGCGTGTCGTTCTCCAACCCTAGTGCATGCGATGCCTCACGCATCAGGTATGCGGTTTCAATATCATGGCCGAACGATACATGATCTAAATATTTATGTCGTATAATGCTGGCCCGGGAAGAATCGCGGAAGGAAACGGGTGTCCAGTCAGGCTGAAAAAAAAGCACGAGGTACCCTTTTTTTGAAACCATTTTATCGCGTATTAAAGAAAGCATTTCCTGTAAACGAAGCCGAACTAACGGTTGCGGCCAAACGCGATAAAGTTCTGTAAGAGCTTCGAGAATGTGTATGGAAGAATTTTGATCTTTATAACCAACATCAGAAGTGGACGGCGTATTACTATCTCTCTCTACCGGCTTTCCCTCTCTTGTTAAATATTGATAGTAACCGCCATATATCGCATCGTGGCTATGGCCTTCCATCCATAAAAATGCTTTTTTAACAAGGTCTAAGGCACCCGTATCGCCAGAGGCTTTGTAATAAGCCGATAAAGCATAAATAGCGAAAGCATTTCCGTAAGCCTCTTTGGGCGCATTTGGATTGCCTTTTACGTTGCCCTTTCTATCTACAAGATCATAAAACCCACCATATACTCTATCCCACATCACATCTCTTAAAAACCGAAAGCCAACTTTAGAGCATTGTAAATAATATGACACCTTGGGGTATAGTTCAGATGCTTTTGCCGTGGTCCAGGTATGCCTTGCCTGGGTTACAATAAATTTATCCTGCGGTCCTGTTGGTTTAAAATCATAAGTAAATGTTGAAAGAAATCCGCCATACAACGAGTCAACACATTGCGGATACCATTTATTGAGTAATTCGGTTTGAATTGAATTTTCCATTTGAACTGCCAGTTGCAGACGTTCAGTTTTATTCGACTCTTGTGCATATAAAGCCTGGCGCATGCCAGAACCCAGAAGTAATACAAAGGATAACTTCAAAACATGTTTCATATTAATCTATTTCTTTTCATTTAAAATTTGGTCAGCAGCTAGAACAAGGAATAAATAATCTGTGGTTCCACTGCCTAACACATATTCAGTTTGTTGCCATAAAAAAGGCCATGTTAATAGTTCAGGAAAGTCCGGTCTTATTAAAGCGGTACCAGATACGATTCCACCCGGAATATACGTCCAGTCTGCCCGATTGAAACCGTAGGCAGTTGTTACAGAATTGGCGCCCACACCTGATGCAAAAGAGGCCGTGTTAGAACCGGGATGGCAACCTAAAATAAAGTCCATCGACTTCAACATATAATCAGCAGGGAAAATATCGGGGAAACTTTTGTGCAAAAAATATTGCCGGAATCCAAAATTCTGAATACCCCAACCTGCGCCCCAGATATTTGGTTCGTAAGGAACACCATAAGGTGTTTTTTTGCCCTGTTCCACAATTTTCTCATAATATTTTTTCGCCGCATCGGTCATCATTTTCGTGTAGGCGGCATCGTTAACATACTGCAAAGATCTACCAATGATCCAGCCGGTTCTTTCAAAACTCCTGGCGATATCATTGGCATGACTAAGCAAAAAATCGGCATACTTTTTATCACCCGTTGTTTTTAATAGTTCGACGGCGAGTTCTACTCGTGCTAATGGAAATTTTTCCCTGGTGCTATCCCAAAGCGTTTCAGCAATCTGCAAACTTTGTGCAGCGAGCGTGTCGTTGTAACCTTTTATTACCCTTGCTGCCGTCGCAAGACATGCGGCTACACTTAACTCCCTGTTAGGATTATCCTCCGTAAAAACCCAGCGATCATCAGGCGAACCGGGTAAGCCAACTTCAGGCACATTACTACCAGCGGGCTTTGTATAAATATTATTGTCAGTGATATTCGCGGGGTCTCCGAGTGTGGTATATTGTCTTTTGGTTGGTTCGATAATTCCCCGGTATAATCTTCCTAACGACCTGTATCCATCAACGATGGACAATAAACCGTGCTCCATTTGCTGTAATGCATCGGGCTTGCCGTCGGGCACCTGTATCTCTACAACGTGATTTGTTTGATCGATCGTAGTGTTGTCATATTTCAAATTAAATTCTTCATAGACCAGCGCAAGGCCTTGTACTGTTTCTGCCTGGGACTCGACCCGAAGATCGAAGTCTCCCGCGTCGTGCCACCCGCCCTGGTTGAGACCGGGCACATGATCACCGCTTTTAAAAGTAGTTAGGGTTGAATGACCTTGAATATAGCCGTCGAAATGCGTAGAGTCAGTTGGCGCCATACGTGCATCATCCATGTGGCACCAGCCATGCCATACACGATAATGATCGTTCACACGCATGTGGCACATTTGAATTGGTAAGAAATATTCGAGTGTTGGTTGCCAAACATTACGGGAGTAAACGTTACTATTAATCTGGAAAGGACTTGATTGATCTCTGCCATATTTTACCATGTACATTCCCGGCCTTTGCACCTTTGTAAAATCGAATTGCACGTAATTATACCGGAGAAATTTGCCCCAGCGTTTAGGCATTTCTGTTAGTACGTTCTCATAACCACCATCTTCCTTTAAACGTAGCAGAGAAGCTTTTTGAATATTATTGTCTTTCGCATCTAATTCAACAACGGCTATTTTTTGTTGCGAGGGATGATAACCGACCTGTGAGACCTGCACCACCGGCTCTGACTCCCACCCTTCTATTGCATGCGGTGTTACCAACCACTCGACCGCATTTGTTGTTGCGCCTTTAGCAACGAGCGACCTGACCACAAACCAGCCGTTATTATGCCTCGCTCTTCCATCTATTATTTCGAGATTGTTGCCACTCATATTTTCTATGGTCATACGTTGTTGATCACTCTCCGGTGCAATAGTTAGTTTTTTACCTTTTGCCATTGGTTCAATCTGCACTTCGCCATCGGCGTCTTTATAATCAGGGCCGTTTTCCTGCCTTGGAAAAATACCAAACTGATTATCCATGTACCACGACTTGCCAAAAAGAATTCCGGGGAAAAGTTCAAAATTGAATCCAACCTTTCCTATCCATTCATCAGGAATTGGTTTATCCAAATCAACGATAATTTTAAAACCTTTACCAGCAGGTTCAACCCGCAATGTGTAACTGAATTTCAAATCAGGATAAATAACGGGATTAAAACCTTTCCGGTCGATATCCTCATTGGGAAACTGCAATTGCACACTTATCTGTTGTTTTGTTTTATCAACAGAACGTTTGCCGACTTTGGGAATAGGCTGCCACTGTCCGGGTGTAGGCTCCAGCCTTAAGTCTCCGTTAGTAGCAACACGCAATCCATTTTGAATAACGCTCACACCGCCCTGGTGACCTTCAGGATAATAATCCTGTGCCAACATAACATTTACACCCTGGTATTCCAGGTACTCAAGACTGTTTAATTTCATTGAGCCAGCGCTTTTTACCGACTGTCCCTGAATTGAGGAAAACAACAATACGTTGAGAACAATGAGAAGTACAACTGATCTTACACGGCTTAGTTTCATGTTATAAAGGTTTCGTTATTTGTAGCGATTAACAGATTGACATCATCATACTGTTTCCCGTTTTCTATTTTAAGCAATTATCTTCCCTGTTATGTCTTTGCGGTCATCCGGTTTATTTTGAAGGCGATTTAAGCTAAAGTGGAACTTAATCGTTATTTCATCGCCATCAAATATACAGGTTAGTTGATCGCCGTGAACTGTTTCAATAAAGCGCCAGGTTATTAGCAAAGTTTTCTCATCCTGCCATGTTGTGCTCGCGGCAACAATAGAATCAAAATCAATTCGCCTTAAAGAAAACAATGAATGAGCAGAAGGTTTTAAGTTACCTTTTCTTATCCAGTAGCCCATACCGTTAGTAATAGTAATATCCGGCTTGCCTTCTTCCTTTAAGGTAAAGATGCATTCGTTATTTTTAAAATTAAACGTTACGGACTTTGCGTTGAAGTCATTAGGATCAAGAATAAATTCCTTGCCTGATATCTTTGATGCGATTGGCGAAGCAGACGCTATAAAAGGCGGATCGTATTTTAAAGATTTCAATTCACTTACTAATTGCTTATTGGCAGCATTATTTTTTTGAAGAGGTGAACCTTTCATTTCCGGAAGCAACACATCCCAAACAATCTGCATCGTATCTTTAGTACTGATGCTTTCGCTGGTAATAGCAACCACAGCATCTAATTGCGGAAACACCATACTGAATTGACCAAAAGCGCCGTCGGCCCTGAACCCACCGGGAGGGTTTAGCCAAAACTGGTAGCCATAACCGTAACCCCAACTACTATCATTTTTTCCATTTGAGATCTGCTTAGATGATGCTTCCTTCACCCATTCTTTGCTTATCACTTGTTTTCCGTTCCACATTCCATTTTGTAAATATAACTGCCCAAATTTGGCGATATCTTCAGTTGGCATCCGCAAATGGGAAGCGCCCATATTAATTCCTTCAAAATTTTCTCCCCATGTCGTGTTCGTAATATTCAACGGTTCATACAACCTCGGCTTCAAATATTCATGTGCAGTTTTCCCGGTTACTTTTTTTATAATTGCGCTCAGCATAAAGCTGGCTCCTGAATTATACATAAACTGGCTTCCGGGCGTAAATACCACCGGCTGTGCAAGAAATGTTTTTTCCCAGGGCACGCCAGGTGCTGATGCTTCAAGAATTAGAATAGCATCTTTCGCATGGCCGACCGACATAGAAAGTAAATGTCGCACTTGTAATGCAGCAAGGTTATCGCTTATTTCACCTGGTAACATATCGGGGAAAAACTTTATGACAGCATCATCAACAGATAGCAATTTTTCGTTTACGGCCAAACCGATAGCAGTACCCGTAAAACTTTTGCTGAGAGAGTATAGTTGTTGTTTATGTTCTGATGAATAAGGCGCCCACCAGCCTTCTGCCACAACATTTCCATGGCGTAGTATCATCAGGCTATGAAATTCCTGCTTAATCTCCTTTATGGAATTGAGAAATTTCACAATACCCGCCGAAGAAATTCCCTGGGCTTCCGGCGTACTTCGTGGCAAAATGAAAAAATCTTTAAAAAAATCTCCTCCTCCAAAATGTTGAAATGATGGCAATATTCCCAGGCCGAGGGCAGATAATCCGGCTTGC
>NZ_JBMQQG010000225.1:0-22427 GCF_057362405.1 Ginsengibacter sp. | reverse complement strand
TTTCTCTCCATTTTAAACTTGTCTTCATTATTTTGCAAACTCCTTTTGTACCATTTCAGCATGGGCTAAATGCGCTTTAAGTGTTGGGAGTACATCCTGCAATAATTTTTTTAATTCTGCATTTTGGCTTTGCGGTATCAGTAAATTTTCGACAGCGTCGATAACGGCTTTATGATAGGCAACTTCATTATCTATATAAGCTTTATCAAAGGCTTTTCCGGATTTTGAATTCAACTGTTTTTTTGTTTTTGCTGCATCAGACAAAAGCTTTTGGCTTACTGCATTATCTTTTGGAGTAACTCCTAATTTAGTAACCAATGCTACGGCTTGTTTAATTACTGCTGTGTGATCGTCGCTCATAGTGTGCGCAAACTTTAAGACATCAGCATTTTTTGATTTTGTCTTCGCAATCATTGCGTAGTTAACATCTATTTGATTAGCAACAACAGCAACAGAAGCTATTTCCGGATCAGTAAGTTTTGGGGTTACCTGTGCGTATGCAGATCCGAATACTATCATTGCAAATACAGTTACTGCACTAATTGGTTTCATGATTCGTTTCATAATATTTATTTTTAAAAAATTAGTTATACTCCAATAGAGTAGCTCAACACAAAAAGGTTACAATAAAAATGGAAAATTTGAAAAGGTTAAAGGCACCAGATTTTTTACGAAAGTATTTTCTTCATTACCTCATTCACTATTTTGTCGCAATAGATAAGGTTGAATTCATAAATATCTTCAGGAGAATATATCTTTTCTATTTCTTTCCGCAACATCATTTTGGCCCGATTCAACCTCACTTTTACATTAGATGTAGAAGTGTTTAACAATTCTGCAGTATCGGCCACGCCTAATCCCGTTAGTTCCCTTAATGTGAATGTCATCCTGTAATCTTCAGGCAGATTTTTAAGAGCAGTCTCAATAACAATTTTTAATTCTTTATTGACAACAGTGCTGACAGGGTTGCTATGGTTGGTCTTGAGAAACATTGCTCCGGAATTTTTGTTAACTGATATTTCTATAGTAGGCTTATTTTGATAACTGAGCTTTTGCGATTTATGATAACATAGATTCAGCATTATTCGTATAATCCATGTCTTAAAAGATGAACGATTTTCAAACTTTGCGAGGCCTTGAAAACTATTAATAAACGCTTCCTGCATTAAGTCTTCAGTATCCTGGTGATTGTAACCATAGCCTCTTCCTGTTTTATAAAGATCGGGATTATACCTCCGGATTAAAATCTCAAAGAGTTCTTTATTGCCCAGCAAAATTTCCCGGATGACTGCTGAGTCAGGAAATTGCTCAACATTTTTATAAATGGTAGCGTAATTCATAATAGTGTTTTGTCTTTCAAATACATCTTTGCTGGTTAACAGGCACATCCAGACTTATTAGAGTAAACAAGCAACATAAAGGTTACACAAAAAACAAATTTTTACTACCGACAAATAAAATTCTAATCTCTGAAATATCATGCAAGTTCACCAAGTGTTGTTCTATTTCCATCATTAGCACCGCATAATTAAATGTGTTTATTTAAATTTTCGATATTCGTTTGTTTCAAAATAGCCTTGAACGCCGTTGTATGCTTCACTTCTTTAATTGACTTTGGAGATAATGGATTTTTATAATGTTCTTTAATGGATAGCTGCAACCATTTTACATCGTGCCAGCTCCCAAGTTTATAAATGCCTTTTTTAAAAATACCTACTTCCTGAAAGCCAAGGTTTTTATGAAATGCTTCGCTTCTTACGTTTGGCAGAACTATCCCTGCAAATACATTAATTACATCCTGGAGTTTCAGTATGTTGAATAATGACTGGTAAAGAGTTTTTGCAACTCCCTTGCCATAATGATGGGGGGAAAGATAAATAGTTGTTTCTGCTGACCATTGATGGCCCTGGGCCAGCCTGTACCTATTGGCAAAAGTGTAGCCAATAATTATATCATTCACTTCACAAACCAAAACAGGATAATAAGCAGCTATATTTTTAATTTTTTTGGAGAAATCTGACAGGTCAGGAACTTCATGTTCGGGTGTGATGGTAGTTGACGTAACATAGGGTTTGTAAATTTCCAATACCTGGCTGATGTCACCAGTTTTTAAAAGCCTTACGACAGGATTATTTTTCAACTTAATATCATTTTTTTATAGAAGCTATACTTCACGTTTATTGCTGCCGCTCTAAATATGTTTTGAAATTACTTCTTCTTAATGAATCATATCCAGGAATTCACTTTTTACATCGGGCAATAAAAACTTACCTCCATAAAAAAAGGTTATGGTACTGCTGTTTGTGTCTCTCACTCCTCTTGCTGAAACACAAAAATGTACTGCATCAACTATAGTTATCATTTATCTGATATGTTTTGATTGAATGTTATTATGTCTTTTATTTTGCACAAAATACAATGTTAACTCATAACCACCCTTCGGACTTGGTTTGTACTCTTTTCTTCACAAACGAGTACCTTTTAATAAGAGATCATGACAGGCATATTGTTCCCAATACATTCATTGCCGACTATCGAACAGCAACACATCGCGTTGCGCTTTTTCAGATAAGGGCTACTACAATTCCAGCATGAAGCAGATGTTCGCCCGGACAGTGTTAAGTCCATATATTCCAGTTCTTCCCGAAAGGTTAATGCAGTCTTATTAGATTCAATAGTAGGATTATCGTTCACGTCGAGGTATAGTTTACCAACATATTCAAAGCCCGTTTTTTGAATGCCTTTTAATGATGCATTATTCTCCGGAGCATGAATGATCCAGAATCTGTTTGCTTCATAATCCCCATTTTGCAGGATGTATTGCAACAGGGCAGGATAAATACCAAGCCCTCTGTAGGCCTCAAGCGTTCTAAAGTTCCACAGGTACCTGTTGCCTTGTGGTAAAATAAATTCGTGATTAAGTTCACCAATTTTTGCGTTATCCCTGGCCATCCATCCGAAAGCTGCGGGCTGGCGATTTACATAGGCAACAAATGCCCGGTTATCATTTGCCAACCGTTTAGTCACATCTTCCGGTGTGGTATTACCAAGCCTTGATAACAACATGATATCGGAGCTTTCTTCGATGCTTAATCCTGTAGGTATTTTAACGGATGCAAATTTATTGGAATGTGCAAATGTGTAAAGTGACATGGCAATAGTTTTGTTTGATTAATTTTTTTTTAATTTTTGAACGTTAAATAATTTGATGCTGCAAAGCTATTTCCGGATTCCTGGCATGTTGTTATACTCTATTGGGATAAGTTTACATAATTAAGGACGACAGCTATGAAGTGATTTCTCTTTTTCTTGTACGGGACTTAAAGGGTCAATTACTTCGAAGTTGGCCATCATACCGGCGGCGTGGTGTTCTATAATATGACAATGATACATCCACATCCCGGGCCGGTTATCTGGCATCCAGGCAATTTTGATTCTGGTTCTGGGTTTCACATTATAAGTGTCCTTCCAGGCTTTATACTCCGGCGCTTTACCATTTTCTTCCAGCACCTGGAAAAAGAAACCATGCAGATGAAATGGGTGATCCATCAAGCTTGTGTTTGATACTTCCCATACCTGCAGTTCGCCAACCCTCACCGGCTTGTCCATGGAGTGCATTTCATTATTAACCCTGAAATCAATAACATGTTTAAGGCTGGGATCAACTGATAATGTCACTTTCCTGTTAACTTCAGCGTCCTGTGGCGCCAAAGATTTTATTTCGGTAAGTTTTTCCGGTAATGAAGCGATGGATTGTTTTCTTTCCATCACATTCACTGTGGCATACTTTTGCAGTTTGGCCTTAAGCATGGTTACCCGGTTGTAAGGCAGGGAGTTTATTGAAAAGACTTCCCCTTTTTCAAATGGACCAACCACAATATCAAAGCGCTCGCCCGGCGTTATTAATAATTCTGTGTCGGTTCTTGCATATTCCAATAACCCGCCATCCGTGGCAATTACTTTAAAGGGTCTACCGTCCAGGTTTAATTTAAAATATCGGGCACTTGCTGCATTCACAATCCTCCACCTTTCGATCTGTCCCGCATGCATGTGCATGGTTAAAGCCTCTTTTCCGTTGATGAGGTTAGTGCTGCCTTCTCTTCCATCATGCCTTTCAACCCATCTGCCGATAGGTCCGTACTGCTTAAATTCATTCTTGCTGGTAAGTTTCATGTCATCAATTACCAGTACTCTTTCATTATCCACCACCGGGTCTGTTCCATCTTCAATAACAATACCTCCATACATACCCTTTTCCATCTGCACGGTTTCATTTTGGTGCGAATGATACCAGAATGTTCCGGCATCCGGTACTACAAAACGATACTCAAAACTTTCACCGGGTAATATAGGGCGTTGTACTTCGCCTGTGCCATCCATGGTGGCCGGAAGCCTGATACCGTGCCAATGAATCATTGTAGGTTCGGGTAAATTATTTTCAACATGCACAATAAGGGTATCGCCTTTTTTTGCCCTTAGCACCGGGCCCGGTAACTGGTTGTTAAATCCCCATGCAGTGATATTTTTCCCGGGTTTGATCTCCCAGTTAAATTCACTGGCGGTTAAGTGGTATTCGACCATTTTGTTTTCCTGTTTCATCGTAGTTGATTTTGTTGTTTAATAAATGATTATTAGTTTTTTGATTATTAATTTCTGATACAAAGGTATCCGGCCATCAGGCGGATTAATAGACAGGTTGA
Source organism: Ginsengibacter sp. (assembly GCF_057362405.1). Classification (NCBI taxonomy): domain Bacteria; kingdom Pseudomonadati; phylum Bacteroidota; class Chitinophagia; order Chitinophagales; family Chitinophagaceae; genus Ginsengibacter; species Ginsengibacter sp. Next base: position 17,727 of record NZ_JBMQQG010000225.1, on the reverse strand, counting down.
TGTCAAAAACGGACAAGGATAAATAGAATTATTGCGGCGGATTTGATCGACCATTCAATTTATCTTCCCATTAAAAATTTCATATTGTTTATAGAGCAAAAACAGGTTGTCCGTTTTTGACATCAGGCTGTCCGCAGAGGGCTTGAAAGCGATAATAACTTTGCATTATCAATTAACACTTAAAAAAAATTAAAATGAAAAAGGTATTAATAATAAGCATTGTCTTATTAGTTTCAATTGTCTCAAACGCACAGTCAGACAGTTCCAAAGTTGAACAATATTGCCAGGTGATTGCAACACCAAAACTGTTAAGCAATAGAGTAACCATTGATGTTGACTATGGTGATGAAAAAAGTTTTTGGCGCGACACAAGGATTAAAACAGATGCCGGTAAATTGAAGAAGTTTAATACCGTCATCGATGCCCTCAATTATATGGGCAAGGAGGGTTGGATATTTATAAATGCCTACCCTGTTAAAATGGGCGAAACTGAGATCTTCCACTTCGCATTTAAAAAGCAATATTCAAGATCTGAATTGTAACAATATAAACGGATCCAAAATAATATCATCTTAATATGGGAACTATTTTGGATCCCTTCAATAAAATTAATATGAAAAATAAAATAAAATATAGTGTGCTCCTTTCCCTGTTATTTTTCAGCATACTATTCATACATGCTTACAGGCCGGCCAGGAACTTATTCACTCAGCCCAAACCATGGTCGGGTAATTGCCGGGTCATATCAAAATTGCCGGAGTTTGACCGGTCAAAAAAAACAGTATTTATTATTGCCGATCCTGCACTCACAGAGATGTTTGACATGCTGGCACCGTTTTACCTGTTCAATGCAACCCAAAAAGCAAATGTTTATATAGTTGCAAAAGATAAAATTCCTGTGGTGATAAAAAGAGACCTATTTATAGTGCCTCAATTAAGTTTCAGTGAAGCTGATTCAATGAATTTACACGCAGATTTGATCGTCATTCCTGCTTTATCAATAAGAGATGAACACCAGGATCCAACCGTAATAGGATGGATCAAAAAACATTTTACATCCGGCACAAAAATGCTTACCATTTGTGATGGGGCTTCTACCGGCGCTGCCACAGGGTTTTACGATGGCAAACCAATAACTTGCCATGCATCTGATTTTGAAGCGGTGAAAAGACACTTTAGTAAACCTATATGGGTACAGCAGGTAAGTGTTACAAGGGCTGGTAATTTGTTTAGCACCGCAGGCGTATCAAATGCAGTAGATGGATGCCTTTTGGTAATCAAGGAATTATTTGGTTCCGAAACGAGCAAAAAAGTTGCAGCTGATATCAATTTCCCTTATGAAGAGACCAGGTTGGCACACCAAAGTATTGCATTGAACGGCAGTAACAAATTTACCGTAGTTAAGAAGATCCTTTTTAGAAATAACAGAAACATCGCCGTTCTACTTGAAAACGGGATTAATGAATTAACTATGGCTACTATTTTGGATACTTACAGCCGCACGATGCCTGCTTCTTTCAAGACCTATATTTTACATGATTCGACTATTCAGACTAAATATGGTTTGTCTATTATTTATAGAGGCAATAATGAAGTGAAAGGGCTGGATGAATTACACGTGGCAATGCCTGCATCTTTTTCCAGGGAAGATGCAATGCTTTTCAAAAATATAAAAACTATCAGGTACGATACAACACAAAATCAGTATCTTTTTAATACTTGTCTGAAAAACATAGCCGAGCAATATGGTAATCAATTTGAAAATTTTGTAAAAATATCATTGGATTATAACTAAAAAATTCACTCAAATAATTATCAACTTATGGAACAAAATATTGCCATCCTTATGGCTGATTTATCGGGGTATACCGCGTTAACAGAGACCCATGGCCATTTTTCTGCTGCGGATTTAATTGACAAGTATATCAACATAGCAGAAAATTGCCTCGTTGGCAACACCAAAATGCACGAACGGACAGGAGATGAAATAATGTTCATCTCCGATTCGCCGGATTCATTACTTGAAACTGCCCTTAAATTGGAAGCCAATACAATATGCGAAGAAAATTTCCTATTGGTGCATGGAGGTCTCCATTTTGGGAAAGTTTTGAAAAGAGGTGGTAACTATTTCGGCTCTGCCATTAACCTTGTGTCCAGGATAGCTTCAAAAGCAGCGCCTGGCAGTTTCTGGTGTTCAGGTGATTTTGTAAACGCATTAAAAGATAAATCTGCCTGTACCTTCATTTCAAAAGGAAATCATCTCTTTAAAAATATTACTGATGAAAAAGAAGTATTTGAATTGGGCATCGAGCGAATAAAGACCAGTTATATTGATCCTGTTTGCCGGATGTTAATCGTAAACGTCCAAAATGCAATTTACGATCCAAGTGAAGGCAGCCTTTACTTCTGCTCTTCGAAATGCCTTGAAATATACCGCGAAAACTATCGGTCAGTTCAAACAAAACAACAGTAACGCGAATTTAAAATAAGTTGAATTTTATTTGCGCTCATGATAAACACAACGAAGTGCCTGCTGCAATAATTGGAATACTATTGTGGATACTGATAATATTACTGTCCGTCGATTAGGTAATTTGTATTTACATACTTGTATTCAATAAGCAGTTCTCTGTAAAGGTTTAATCTCATAAAACATTGCTATGTCATACATGACGTTGCTGATTAAAAATATGGTTTGCCATCGCTGCGTACTTGCAGTGGAAAATATTTTAAACAATGAAACAATTCCTTTTCACAAAGTTAATATTGGTGAAATTCATTTATCTGATGAACTCACACAGGATCAAAGAAAGGGGTTGATAGAAAGACTTGATAAAGTAGGCTTAGAATTAATAGATAACCGTAATACAGCTTTAATCGAAAACATTAAGCAACTGGTAATTAAGAGAGCCAGGAATGAAGACTCTGGCCAGGAAAATAAAATAAAACTTTCCCACTATATCTCCGGCAAAGTCAATCACGAATATACATACATTAGCAGCTTATTTTCTGCTGTCGAAGGAAGAACAATTGAAAATTACTTTATTGAACAGCGCATTGAAAAAGCAAAGGAACTGCTGGTGTATGGGCAATTGACCTTATCCCAGATTGCTTTTGATCTTGAATACAGCAGTGTTGCTCACCTTTCCAACCAGTTTAAAAAGATCACCGGTTTAACTCCTACTTATTTTAAAGAGATTGGAATGGCAAAGCGCAAATCATTAGATAACGTTTAATCCCAAAATGTTGTAACGCTTGCCCAAAGTAATGTAACAATCAACGTTGATACCCGGACTATTTTTGTGTTATCAAATAACAATTAAAAAATTAATTATGAAATCGACAACAACGAGTCAAAGCACTCAAAACGTAAAATGCAGCAATCAAAATTGTACTTGTGAAAACTGCAATTGCGGTTCAACATGCACTTGTGCAAATTGCAAATAAGTTATTCCACTGCAGCATTATTAAACCGTTCTATTCACGAACGGTTTTTTATTTGTCAGTTTGTGACATATTATTGTCCGTCCGATCGTGGCTGTTCTGTCTATCTTTATTTAAACAATTTAATACAATTATAATATGCGAAAGGTAGCCTTTATCATTCCACCAACCGTAGAGTTACTTGACCTGGCCGGACCTGTGCAGGTGTTTACAGAAGCGAAGTTCTATGGTTTTGAAATTGGTATTGAATTTTTCCAATATAGTGAAGAACCCATTAGTACTTGTGGTATTGGGTTTGGGAAAATTGCAAATTTTAAAACTGCAAAATTGAAAGAAGGTGATTTTGTTTTTGTACCAGGGATGGATCATGAATATGTAAACAGTATTCCATTTAAAGCCGAACGGGATTTCTTTAATTGGCTGAAGGAATGTTCAGATAAAAATGTAACTGTTTGTTCAATTTGCACCGGGGCTTTTGCGTTGGGGCATGCCGGTTTGTTAAAGGATACAGAATGTACTACACATTGGAGGAGGGTAAGTGCTTTGCAAGAGCAATTTCCAGAGGCAAAAGTTATAACAGATATATTATATGTAAAAAGCAATAACGTATATACAAGTGCCGGTATAAGTGCAGGAATCGACCTTGCTTTAGCCATTCTTGAAGGGTTGAAAGGGTCGTTATTTACCCATAAGGTAGCCAGAGGTCTTGTTGTTTATCACAGGCGAAGTGGCACACATAAACAACAAAGTATTTATCTCGACTACAGAAATCATATTAATCCACAAATACATGAAGTACAGGATTACATGATAGACAATCTTTCCAAGGAAAATGATATAGCATCACTTGCTTTACTTGTCGGCATGAGCCCCAGAAATCTCAGCAGGGTTTTTAAAGAAAAAACCGGTTCTACTATTCTTGAATACCTTACCCTTTTACGAAAGGAATATGCAAGTACCATGCTTAATAACCCTGAATATACCATTGAATATATAGCCTCAAAATGCGGATTTAAAACAGCCAGGCAATTACAGCGGATATTAAAAAAATAACTGAGTACCCCACTTGGAAAAGGTTGGATTCAAAAAATTGGACAGAGCTGCTGTTTTTTTATGCATTTTAAAGAGATTGAGAGTAGATTTGGCAGAATAGGTATCCGGGATGCAGTACCAGTTTTTTGACGAGTTTGTAAAAATCCATTTTTCTTCGTCTATGCCTATTACTATTTCTGTCCTCTTTAATTTTTTTATATCGACGTAGGCCAAACCTGTAAAACAACAAAACAGGAAAATAACTTTTACCTGGTTTAACCGTTCACATGAAAATTCCTTTTCTGAAAGTGCTTTTAATTCTTCTTTAGATAAGGGCGTTATTTTAACCGCTTCCATTGACATCTTAAATCCCCAAAACGGATCTCTTGTCAGCCATCCACGTCGAATACTACCATTGACAATCTTTCTGAAATTGCGGACGTATTTCATCGATGTATTGTGATTACACTTGCGTACCGTCTTTAACCAGAACACATAATCAGTTAAAAATTCGTAGTTGACTTTATTTATTTCAAAGTCATCTAAATTATATTTCCATTTTATAAAAGATAGGGTATGTCCAAAGGAGATTTTATAACGCCTAAGGGTGGCAGGCGAATACTCCGAACCTACCAACGCCTCCAACTGCTCATTGTGATTTTTGAAAACTTCTAAGACCGTTTTTGATTTCTCAACTTTGCCGATGAGCGTGTTTTTAATACCATCAGCCGTAACCTGCTTATTTGTCTCGATAAGCAAAAGCCTTGCTTCAAAAACTTTTACTTTCAGTGTGGAAAGGTGGTTATTTAATTCCTTTATGTACTCGCCCTTTCCATAGGCCTTTTCCGATTTTTGATCCCATATTTCAGGATGACATTTTCGTGAAGTAGTTAATTCTTTTACTAACCCATCTACGGTAATGCGCATGTAAATAGGCATATCCCCGTTAAGATAATTTTTTGGCCTTTTTAAGTAGAAAAGCAAACTGAAATTTTTGCCAGGCATTGTAATAGCTTTTAAGGTTATAAAATTAGAACCTCAGACCTCCCTTGGCAACACGTGTTCAAAGACTGAACATGTTCATTTTCATATCATTAGTTCAATAATAGTAAGTGATGGTTTTAATCAGTCGAACTCATGAATTACTCACAATTATTTTGCGTTTAAATGAACATTTTGATCAGTCTCTAAAAACACAAAAGCCCGTAAACATTGAGTTTGCGGGCTTTTGATTTCGTTTGAATTGTAAATTTGTGATCTGGCTGGGACTCGAACCCAGGACCCATACATTAAAAGTGTATTGCTCTACCAACTGAGCTACCAAATCATTTATCTTATATTCCTTTACAACATTGGAACTCATTGTAAGGGCTACCAAATCTTTAAAAAGGAGTGCAAAAATAATGCAAAAAGATTTGGCAACAAATTTTTTAAAAGAGTTCCTCTTTTTGAAGGTTTTTTTTAAAATTAACTTCGAATAAAAAGAAGTATTAATTTATCTTCAATTTTATGAAAGTACCCGCAATTGGATTAATAATTTTTATTTTCTTTTCGTTTGGAAAATGTAATTCTTCCGAAAAAAGTCATAAAACTTTTATTAATCCTCAATATAGTTACAGCTATAAACCACGATCCTCTGATGGCACCGGAAAATTTTATGCTGACAGGGAGATTGCGCAGGTTATGGGGTCGGACGGAGCAGCGTGGCTCGATCGCAAAGACCGCCAAAAGGAGGAAAATTCCCGGCTTGCTATCGAAAAAATGAACCTGACACCCAAAAGTGTTGTAGCAGATATTGGTGCAGGCACCGGTTATTACACTTTCAAAATTGCGAAGCAGGTTCCGGAAGGTAGAGTGTATGCTGTAGAAATACAGGACGATTTAATTCGCTACCTTAATAATCAAAAAAATGAAGAGGGAGCCACGAATGTTGAAGTGGTAAAGGGTGACGCAAAATCACCGCATTTGCCGGATAGTTCAATAGACCTCGCTATATTAATTGATGTGTATCACGAACTGGAATATCCTAAAGAAATGATGCATTTCATAAGTAAGGCGCTAAAGAGTAACGGCAGAGTTTTATTACTCGAATACAGGGCTGAAGATCCGAACATTCCCATACTGCCCCTGCATAAAATGACCGTTGAGCAAACGAATAAGGAAATGGCAGATAATGGATTTAAACTTGCAGAGGACGGTGAATTTCTTCCATTGCAACATTTTTTGCTGTATGAAAAAAAGTAAACCCGGCCGATTTTTTTTATAAAATGAATACAAAGAAAAAGATTGATATTATCAATGATCTGCTTGAAGACTGCATACTGGCTTATCCGGTGTCTTCGTTCGTAATAAGTCTTTATAAACAATACCAGCAACGGGGAAGTCTTAGCAAAAAACAATTACAGGGCCTGCACAGCAAAGCCTCCAAAATAAAGGATGTATCTATCAGTAAACTTGGAACGCTGGAAGCGATAATAAAACGAATGCCGACAAGATATAAATCGGAATTGCCTCCCCCAACTCCATTATTTGAAAAAGATAAAGACGCCGGTGTATTAATAGAGAGAATTCTCGAAAGATACCCTCAACATAAAAGAGTATTGTTTCTTAAAGCAAAATATGAAAACAATGAATTGCTTTCACCACTTGAAATTTCTGAGTTGAAAAAATTCAGGCAGCTGATTAAATAGAATGCACTATCCCGGAACTATTTTCAAAAATCACTTGATTAATTAAAATCCTTCAGGAGCTTTATTTCGTTGCGGTATAATAAAATCTTACCATCGTTTTCCAATTGCTTAAGCAAACGGGAAACTACTACTCTTGATGTTGCCAATTCATCGGCGATAAGATAATGAGATGCTTTGATAACGCTGGAGCCGGAAAGTCGCTGTTTTTCCTTTAGGTAGGCAATGAGCCTTTCATCCAATTTATGAAACGCGATACTTTCTATAGATTTCAATAGTTCTAAAAAGCGTTCGTTAAAGCTGCGCATGATATAGTTTTTCCAACTGATATATTTACACAACCATTCGTCCAATTTAATATGTGGTATCGCAATCAATTCAACATCGTCTTCCGCAATCGCTTTTACTTCACTCTTCTTCGCCTCTACACAACAACTGTAAGCCATAGAGCAACTTTCGTTACTCGACAAATAATATAAAAGAATCTCCTTCCCGTTTTCATCCATTCTAAGGACTTTAACCGTTCCCTTAATTATCAACGGCATCATTCGAATGTATTTACCGTAATCCATGATAATATCCCCTTCTTTAAAATATTTAATCTCACCAAACTGGTACATTTCTTTAACTAACGCGGGCTCAAATGTTGCATTGAGAGTTACATTATTATCCATTGTTTTATCCATTACTAACTAAAAATGATAGTTGATAATCAAATTGAATTGCATCATATTCACTTTATTAAAAACAGACTTTTCATTACCGTAAGTTTCGCCTTGCTTCAATTTTGCTACAGCTAAGAACTCTGCTTCAAGGCCTTTAAAATCCTGTGCAAAGATATATTTAATATCGCCATTTATTTGCGTATACGAAGGCATGTCGTATTTATTGAGCCTGTAGTTTTTTATATCGGGTAAAGAATAAAAACCTGTTGCCAACGATGTATTAAGCCTTTCTTTCACAATCGTGTAATTTACTTTGCCCATGATTGCACTTACATCGCCTGTGCCTTCATTACGTTCTCTTGGAAGAAATGTAAAAAACGGTTCTACACCCCACTCCCGTGGAAACAGGTATCTGCCCGAACCGGTTATGCGGTTGTAATTAAGAGATATTTCCCATTGTTTATTCCTCCATCCAGCCTTTGCACCAAAGCTTAATGGCTTACTTTTTTTTGAAAAATAAGTCTTGCATGGATTTTCGTTTCCACCATAATTAACGGCGTTTTGTTTAATAATCTGCGCAGCCGTAAACAAAGAATTATTTTTTTTCAGCGGAAAAGTAATATCCGTTTGCAACATAGCTGTATTGAAAACATTTTCTGTAAATATATCCCAGGCTTCCAGCTTTACGTTATCATTTATTGCATTTGTAATTCCAATAATTGCTATTCCGTTACTCTTAATATTATTACTATACCCGGATTTTGTGCCATCCGGATTTATACCAGAAGAATATAACCCAATTGATTTTCCCGGATTATACCAGGCACCAGTGCTTCTTGGCGAAATTCCCCACAACCAACCCAATTGAACCTTCAACTTCCTTATTTCGTTTAATTCTCCCCAAAGACCTTCCACTGCGGTGGCTTTCATGCGGCCGTCCTGCAAATTGATGAATGGAGTATTAATAAATTGTCTTCCCATTTTTATGGAAGACTGCCTGAAAGTATATTTTAGATAAAGTTCATCCAAACCAAACAAAGATTTTTTGGAAATATTTGTAATATCGAACAACCCGGTTTCATAGCGGCTAACCATATCCGTTATGACATCAGGCGCTGCCAGGTTTGACGACGCAATGTTAAAATCAGAAAATCCTCCTATTGCAAATTGAACATGATAAAATTTATTTGTTTCATATCGTAACGTTAACCCCAAAGCATTTGCGTAATAATCGGTGAGTCCCTTTTCATTTTGAGTGCTCATAAAAAAGTTTCTAAAGTGGCCCGTTAACCGGCCACTTTCGAACGCATGCAATAGTGAAGTGGTGTCCTGCTTTTGAAGTTGATTGTCCCTATTCAGTTGTGGCATTTCAGAAATTTCATTCTGCTGTGCCTTACCTGGCAGGATAAACGAAAACGATAATAATGATATGATGATAATTTTTTTCATCCCCTCTAAACCCTGTCATTCTTTTATATTAATATGTTGCTCCTGCTGATTAGGAGCTTGTTCAACATTAAACGAATTCAATATTTTTTCCAGCGGGCAAAACTTTGTAAAAGACGACTGAACGAGATTGACACCCACAAAAATCCCCAGCCACATCCAATTGATGTTTACAAAATAGGCAAGCAGGATACTTGCTAATACAATAGTGCCGGCAACAGCCCGGACAATTCTTTCTTTCATTTTATAATATTTAAATATTTGATTTTTCAACCGGCACAATAAAAGCCCTTACAGGAAATCCGGTATTATTTGACTGGTTATATTTTTCGATCAGTTCCATCCCATCTTCAGCACTTTGATCACTTGTAAAGCTGAATATCATCAGCGAATCAAATTTTTCATCACCACTGGCGAACCATTCTTCCATAAGATCTGCATGCTGATTATCTTTTACTCCTACCACATCAGTTATGCTGAATACGGCTATTTCCGCTTTCTTAAATATTTTGATTACGTCATCCTGGTAATCTTTCAAACTGGTTACAATAAATAGTTTCATGTTTTAATTTTTACTTTTTTTCAGGATATTTTTTGCGCATCATTCTATAATACAATAAAGGCACAACCAGTAAAGTGAGAAACGTTGAGGTAATGGTTCCGCCCATTAATGAAATAGCCAATCCCTGGAAAATCGGATCAAACAAAATAATGATTGCGCCCAATGCCACGGCACCAGCGGTTAATAAGATCGGTGTAGTTCGTACTGCGCCAGCTTCAATGATTGACTGCTTTAATGGAATTCCTTCCCGCAACCGGATATTAATAAAGTCAATTAAGAGTACCGAATTTCGGACCATCACGCCAGCCAAAGCAATAAACCCAATCATTGATGTAGCGGTAAAATAAGCGCCCAGCATCCAATGGCCCAGCACGATACCAATTAAGGATAACGGTATAGCGGCAAGCATTACTAACGGTACGGTGAAATTTTGAAACCAGCCAACGATCAATATGTAGATTAATAAAATAACGACAGCAAATGCAATTCCCAAATCCCTGAAAACTTCAAAAGTTATCTGCCATTCACCATCCCATTTCAATGAATAATTATCTTCCATTTCAGGTTGATGTGTATATTCTTCTTTCAATGAAAAGCCTTTCGGAACCTGCACATTTTTTAAACTATCGGAAACGTTCGCGATTGCATAGGAAGGGCTTTCCAGTTTGCCGGCCATGTCCGCAAGCACATACACTACTTCCTTTTGATTTTTACGGTAAATATTTTTTTGTCGTACTTGCCTGTTTACGGTTACAAGATCACCGATGGGAACCTCGTTGCCTTGCATACCCATGATTTTTATATTAAGGATATCATCCATGCTGGCTTTATCCGCATCGCTTAATTGCAGTTTAATAGCAGTTTGATTATAAGAAACCGGGTGGTAAATATTGCCGGAAGACAACCCTGATAATGCGGCATTAACAGTTGCCACTACCTGTTCTGTGGCCACTCCATAGTGCATGGCCTTTTCTTTATCAACCGTCAGATGATACTCCGGCTGATCGTCTTCTACCATCCAGTCCACATCTACCACGTCCTTTGTTTTTTTGAACAACTCTTTAACCTCCCGGGCAATCTTAATTTGCTGGTTAGAATCAGGACCATATATTTCTGCAACAAGGGTTGACAAAACCGGAGGCCCGGGCGGCACTTCCACAATCTTCACGTTGGCATTATATTTTTTTGCAATAGACTGTATAGGCCCACGCATTAATTTAGCAATGCCATGGCTTTGTATATTTCTATCGCTTTTATCCACTAAGTTTACTTGTATATCAGCGACATTATCTCCTCTTCTTAAATCGTAATGACGAACGAGACCGTTAAAGCTAATGGGTGCTGATGTGCCGATGTATGCCTGGTAATTGGTTACTAACGGTTGCGTAGAAACGTAGTCTGCAATATCTTTCGTAACTGCCTGCGTTGTCTCTAATGTGGTTCCTTCAGGCATATCAATCACCACCTGGAATTCATTCTTATTATCGAATGGTAACATTTTTACTGCTACTGCTTTTGTATAGAACATGGATAATGAGGCAAATAATATCACCACGATACTTATAATAAAAGTCCAGCGCTTCCAACGGGTTTGCAGAAGCGGGCTGATAAACGAGCGATAGATTTTATAGATGGGGCTATTTTCCAGCACGTGAGGTTTACTTTCCTTATGAGGGATGCCTTTCTTTTCCTTTTCACGCAGGAAGATAAAACCAAGGTAGGGAGTAAGGGTTAATGCAACAATCAATGATAACATCATAGCGATCGAAGCACCTATGGGCATCGGGCTCATGTAAGGGCCCATCATGCCTGATACAAAAGCCATTGGTAAAACTGCCGCAACTACTGTGAACGTCGCAAGAATCGTAGGATTTCCTACTTCATTAATAGCGTAGATGGCGGCTTGCAATGGCGGCAATTTTTTCATCTTAAAATGTCGGTGCATGTTTTCTGCAATGATGATGGAATCGTCTACCACTATTCCCGTTATGAACACCAATGCAAACAACGTTATACGGTTGAGCGTATAATCCATAAAGTAATAACTGAAAAGCGTAAGTGCAAATGTTACGGGAACGGAAAGAAAAACAACCAAACCACCACGCCACCCCATAGCGAGCATTACAAATAAAGTAACCACCACAATCGCAATAAATAAATGGAACAACAATTCCGAAACCTTATCCGACGCAGTTTCACCATAATTTCTTGAAACAGTTAATTGCACATCATCAGGCAATAATTCTTTTTTAATATGCTCAACTTTAGCCAATATTTGTTTGGATAATTTCATAGCATCCGCACCTTTCTTCTTAGCAATGGATAAAGTGACAGCCGGGTAATTTGATTTGAATACATTTGATTTAGCCGTATCTGCTTTGCCATATCCAAATAGAACATATTGATTAGAAGTCTCGGGGCCTTCCTCTACTTTTGCCACCTGTTTTAAGTAAACAGGCTGTTGCTGGTTGGTACCTACTACCAGGTTAGCCACATCATCACCAGTCGATAAAAAATTTCCTGTTTCTACTGAGAACGAAGTATCACGCTGTAAAATGTTGCCAGATTGCATCTGCACGTTGCTTCCCTGTATTTGTTTACTGACGGACAAAAAGTCAAGATGATTTTCTGCCATTTTATTTTTATCCAGCAATACTTTTATTTCACGGCTTCTGCCACCTATAATGTTGATGTCTGAAACGTTAGGTATCTTTTTAATTTCATTGGTAAGTTCCTGGCCAATCTGCTTTAACTGGTAATCATCGTATTTTTCACTCCACAGCGTTAAACCCAATACAGGAACGTCATCTATAGCTCTTGTCTTTATCAACGGGAGCGTTACACCTTGCGGCATTTTATCCATGTTCTTCATCAGTTCACTGTATAATTTTACCAGTGAATTTTCAACATTTTGACCCACATAAAACTGTACGATCAACATGGCCTGTCCCTTCATAGATGTGGAATACACATATTCAACACCTTTTATATTGGAAATGATTTTTTCCATCGGTGCTGAAACTTTTGTTTCTACATCTTTCGGTTCAGCACCGGGATAGCCGATAAATATATCGGCCATCGGTACCTGTATTTGCGGTTCTTCTTCGCGTGGTATTAAATAGGTGCTGTATCCGCCAATCAATAAAAACGCAATCATCAACAGTATCGTTAATTTCGACTGGATAAACGCCTTTGCTATATTTCCTGAAAAACCATTCTTCATTTTCTTGTATTAATAATTCGTTTGTAATATTTTCCAGCTACTAACGGTAGCGCTAAGTGCTTTTTTTGAGCCGGTGACTTTGCAGTCATAAGTCAATTATTTCTGTATCTAAACATCTATTTTAGTTTTACCGGCGCACCGTTATATAAATTACCATCTGCACTTACAATATATTGTTCGCTCCTGGCCAAGCCGCTGAGGACTTCCACTTTGTCACCATATGTTTTACCTAATCTAACCCACCGCAACAACGCAGTATTATTGCTGCTTATGGTGTATAACCCGGTCAACTGATCCTTATTTTCAATGCTTGTTGTTGGTACAAGAACTGCAGCATTTTCCTTACCAGGGTTGGCAATGGTTTCCTTTAAAGGGATTGTAACATTTACATACATACCTGCATACAATCCGCCTTTATCCTTATCAGCAATATTTATTTTGACAATATATTGGCCGCCGGAAAATTGAGAAGACTGATTGATTTGGGCAACCTCAGCCTTAATGGTTTTACCCAAAGCGCTTACTGATAAAATTGCATCAGCGCCCAGGTGAATTTGATTGATAGCATTTTCCGGAACGGATGCACTTACCTGGTAGCTTCCAACCTGTTCGATAGTGAGAATAGGCATGCCCGGGTTGGCCATGCTACCTGCATCTGCTAATTTCTGCGTAACAATGCCTGAGAATGGAGCCGTTAAATTAGTATAATTAAGCTGTGCGTTTATTTCATTACGCATTTGTTTTGCCGCTTCCAGGCTTGATTTGGCTGATGCCAGTTGCAGGGTAACGTTGTCCAGCTCTTTTGCGGTAGCGCTTTGTTGATTGAACAAAATACTAAAGCGGTCATAATCTTTTTGCGCATTTTTCAGCGCTGCCGTAGCCTGTGCAATCATTGCATCTGCCTGTGCTCTCTTTGCTAAAATATCCTGGTTGCTTATGCTTGCCAAAAGTTCTCCCTTGCTTACATGATCGCCAGCTTTCACTTTCAACATGGTGATATATCCCATAACTCTTGTGCTGATATTGGCAGACTGGGCAGCTTCGATATGGCCACTTATATTTACGCTTTGCTGCTCGCCGGATGATGGTGTAGCAACCGTTACAGAAATTGGTATATCCTTATTGCCAATAGCATCGGTATTATCTTTCGAGGAGCAGGAACTTAGGGTAACCAATACCGATAGAGTAATTAATTGAAATGTCTTTTTTGAAAGAATATTTAAACGCATGTTATAAGAAATTTATTTATTGGCAGATGAGGTTAAAAGTTGCAGGTAAGCCCTGGTGACATTTGCAGTAAAAAAGGCTTGCGATAATTTAAATTTTTGATCCGACAGTTGCGACGTTGCCATCAATACATCTGTTGTGTTTACCAATCCTTGCTGATACCGGTTTTTTAAAATGGTTAAAGCCTCTGTTGCCTGGTTAACGGCTAATTCCTGTTGCCGGATTTCGTATTGAGCATCAGCAAGGTCACGGTATCCTTTGTCAAGTTCCAGCTGGCTTTGCTCTTTCTGTTGGGTTAGCTGTTCGGCTAATTTATTACGCTCTAAAGTTTGCGTGGCAATACTATTTTTAGTAGCGTTGCCTTTAAAAATCTCCCATGATAACTGCACACCTGCCAGGTAAGCGTTAGCGCCAAATCCCAGCATTTGCTTATCATTCAACTGGTAACTTCCAAACGCATTCAGTTTGGGCAGGTAACTCATTTTACCTGATTTAATCATTAGGTCAGATGCTTCAATAGCTTTTTGCATTGCCAAAAAATCCGGCCTTGAATCAGCAATTTTTGTAACGGAATCATTCGTTGAAAATTCGTTTTGGGAAACATTTATTGGTTTATAAATAACACCATCGGCCTGCCCCATTAGTAAACTGAGATAATCGGATGCATTGCGAACACTACTTTTTGCTTTTGCCAGGTTCGATTCAACGGTGGTAATCTGCACCTGTGCATTCAGCACATCAGACTTTTGAATTAAGCCTTGCTTAAAATGATTATCTGTAAATGCATACACTGAATCTGTTGTTTGTAATATCTCTTCCAAAACACTAACGGCATCATAAGCCAACTGCAATTGGAGATATGCTTTCTGTACTTCAAAAGTTAAATATTCTTTTGTTCGCTGTGTTTTATATTGATATAATTCTATTTGCTTCGCCGCAGCTTTTCTCTTAAATAATAAATCCAAATTAACCAATGGCTGTTTCACTTCCAGCATGGTTGTAAAGTCGGGAGTGCCTGAAGGATGATTCAAAAGATCAGGGTTGAAATCATTTTGAGTAATTGACTTTTGCTGCAGCTTGAAACCAAACGCATTGAGCGGATTATCAGTACTCATTGCCGTATACGAAAAACCAACTTGCGGTAAAAAAATCGCACTCGTTTGTTTATAATTGGAGGCTGCAATATTTTCATCCAGTTGGTCCAGTTGAATTGCTTTGTTGTTGCTCAATGTTGCCGCAATTGCATCGGAAAGATTTAATTGTTTTGTGTTATCCTGCGCCGACGTTTTTAATGCCAGGCCATTCAAAAACGAGGCAATTATTATAACCGTTAAGACGAAATATTTTCTTGTGTTCACTAACTTTTTAATTTGCGGCAAAACTATAAACATCAATAGAGTAACACTGTAACATTTGTAACGTACCATACCAGCCTGGGCCTTATTATTAATGCACTTAAGGCCATTGAAACAGAAAGAAGTACTGTTGCAGATATCCAATACCTGGCAGTACTTCCTAATAAATTATTTTACCCTAAATATTATTGAAAAAATTATTTTACAAACTGGCTCACGTGGTTCCACGTGCCACCATTAACAACGTTTGTAAATCCCTTTTGATTTAAAATAGATTTTGCCTGCGAGCTCCTGGCTCCACTTCTGCAAAACACCACAATATTTTTTTTGTTTTTGAATTTTGATAGTTGAGAGGCTACTGTATCTAAAGGTATATTAACTGATCCTTTTACATGGCCTTGCGCAAACTCTCCCGGAGTTCTTACATCTACCAAAAATGCACCTTCACTAATAACGTCTTTTAGATCTACTGTTTGTCCGCCTCCAAATAAGGATTGAAAAATATTCATTTGTTTAAATTTTATTTTGTTATTTTTTTGATTACTATTTTTATGTTTGCCCGTTAGAATGTTTAACTTATTTCTTCATAAGAAACCTCTTTTATATTTTCAGTACTTTTCTTTGTTGGAACGGAACAGCCACCTGCACCGCAGCAACCAATATTAAACAGAGGCATTGCGGTAAAAAAAATACCCAATAATCCAATTCCGATGTCTTTGGCCATTACCGCTTGCACAATAATAAAAATGCCTAACACCAATCTTATAAACCTCATAAAATTCCAGTTATAAAAAATTGTCTCTTTCATGATTAATTGATTTTATTTCCCGTGCTAAAATATTTGATGAACCATTATTTAATTATTTTGATAACGCAAATGTAAATTCAATGACTACGGTTATTGGTAACAAAGGTTACACTAAGTGAAGGCTTTTTGTTAATCCGTTTCCCAGGGTTGATAGTTCATTCAGTAATCAGTAACGCAGCCGATGCTGCACAAAAAAAGTCCCGGAAGATACCCGGAACTTTTTCTCTATTCAATCAGACTCTCAATTTCAAAATGAATAATTAACTCCCAACATTACCATGCTTGTATTCATTTTATATGATACGTTGCTGCCGGGAACCGCACCATAATTGTTTGCTTCATCTTTCATTCCCGGGTTTAATAATGGCCCGCTGGTGGAGCCACTGCTGGTTCCGTAATGAAATACTCCATTGAGCGTTAACCTGCTGTTAAATTCGTATCCACAACCTACCTGGAATGCATTTTTTATCACTGCAGTTGCAGGTGTGGAAAAAAATGCAAGTTCACTTCTTATAGGATTGGAGCTGTAAGTATAGCCAACTCTTACGGGAAATTTATTTAATCCTTTGTACTGAATTCCTGCCGAAACTATTGAAATATTTTTCCAACCGAAACCGGCTACAGACGCAGTGTTCGTCCATCCCTTTGCTTCAAAGCCTGCGGTATTTGCATAGTTCACAAAACGGTAATCGACGGCAACATCAAATTTACTCTTCGAATAGCCGACCCCGGCAGAAATGATTGCAGGATAGTTCATTTTAAATTTCACATTCGGAGCTTTACTGCCATCAAGATAAGTATTGGCAAAATCGAAACTTCCAAAAGTTTGCGGCGTTTTATAGGATGCACCTAATTTAATTCCTTTGCCTGAATTATAAAATATGCCAACCTGTCCGCCAAATCCTACTGCAGTTGCCTTATTACTAACGGGGTATCCAAGTGTTTGGCTGGGTGAGGCGAGCGGATTGGGAGCCAGTTTTAATGTGGCATAGTCAAAATTAGGTTGCAGCCCGATAGAAAATTGTTTTGAAATTTTGTATGAATATGCAAGACCTACCTGGAGTAGTTGGTAATCTGATTGAATACGCCCAAAGCCTCCTGAACTTTGAGGCATATTAATAGGATTCGAATTGCTTTGCGGAAAGGTGACGCCAAAACCACTTATTCCAAATGCTGACACACCAAATGTATGTTTACTATCTTCTTTGCCCCATACCATTGCAAGAGCTGGCATGACAGAAACTCCCCTTGCATCTTTTGTAACACCACTTACCGAAC
>NZ_JBMQQG010000224.1:0-26943 GCF_057362405.1 Ginsengibacter sp. | reverse complement strand
TACCTCACGAAGTTTCCGGTCAATATAAAGCAGGCACTACGTTTTCCGAAGGCCTTATTTTATTTAAAGGAAAATGGTTTATGTATTATGGCACTGCTGATTCTTTTGTTGGACTTGCTATCACAAAAAATAATTGATATGAATAAATTAATGAATTGTTTGATCATCCCCCTTTCATTTATTATGGCATGTAACAGTAACAATACAGATAAAAAAGCTGAGACCAGTAATCAATTAGCAAAGGGTTCTTACGGCCACGATGCAGCGTTTCTAAAAAAATATTCATCGGACCTGGTTGAATTGCAAAATGAAAACATGAAGGTTTTATTAAGTGCCGACTACCAGGGAAGAGTAATGACAAGCACTGCTGCTGGTGATAGTGGTAGCAGTTTTGGATGGATAAACTATGGATTAATTTCATCAGGTGAAAAGAAGAAGCAATTTAATCCTGTAGGTGGCGAAGAAAGATTTTGGCTTGGACCGGAAGGAGGCCAGTATTCTATTTATTTCAAAAAAGGAGATTCATTTAATATTGCCCATTGGCAGGTTCCGCCGGTTGTCGATACGGAAGCGTATGATGTTTTACAATCGACCAAATCATCGGCGACCTTTTCTAAAAGTGCGGTTGTTACAAACTATTCGGGTACAACATTTCACCTCGATATCAAAAGGACAGTTAAATTGCTTGATAAAAATTCGGTGGAAAAAGATTTGCAAATAACTATTCCATCTAACGTTCAATATGTGGCTTATGAATCTAACAATCAAATAAAAAATACGGGAAATGAGGAATGGAAAAAAGAAGATGGTCTTCTTTCAATTTGGCTGTTAGGGATGATGAATCCGACGCCGGAGACAAAAGTTATCATTCCGTTTGTCCCTAAGCAAAATGCCAAATCATATATAACGGACGATTATTTCGGTGAAATACCTAAAGACAGATTGCTGGTAAAAGACAGCATTTTGTTTTTTCGATGCGATGGCAAATCACGCGGTAAACTGGGTATATCTCCGATGATTGCAAAGGCAATAGTGGGCAGTTTTGATTTTGAAAAAAATGTACTTACTATATTAATTCCCGAAGTACATAACGGTGATAGATATTTGAATTCAAAATGGGAAATTCAAAAAGAACCTTATAGCGGTGACGTTATTAATTCATATAACGATGGCCCGCTACAAGATGGATCGCAACTGGGACCATTTTACGAAATTGAATCTTCATCGCCTGCGAAAGAATTACAGCCGGGCGAAACAGAATCCTATCGTCAATTAACTTGTCATTTCCAGGGCGATTATTCTTCACTAAAGGAATTGGCAAAGCAATTACTTTCTGTAAATCTTGACGAGGTAAAGAGCTGGTGAACGCTTTTGTTAAGAAGCTCTTTCAATCACAATTTCTTTTACCGGTATTGAACCATACGCAACTTTTAAAGTGCCTTTGCCATTTGCAAAATGTACATTTCCAAAGCCATTTTCGGTTGAAAGGAAAGAAGTGAAATCGCCGACTTTAGAATTGATAAATAGCTTTTGCTCAACTGCATCATAACGCACACCCGTAAGCGCCTGGAAATATCCATAGCTCGACATGGCCCTGGCATACCAATGCCCGCATTCGTATTCATTAAAAGGGTTGCGCACTTTGCCATCGTATCTTTTTCGGCTTGCACCAACTATATCCAAACCTTTGTCTACGTTCCCTGTCATCATTAAATGCGATGCTACCTGGTGTTCAATGCCTGTCCACACTTCATTACTATATACAAATGGCAAGGAGAGTTTTCCGCCTTTTGGCCATGTACAAAGCAGCAAGCCTCCTTCAGTTCCCAATGCGTAGGATGGGCGTTGCGGATTGGCATGGTCACTTAAATCTTTTTTGAAATTGTATTTATGAACTGATGCAAGATGACTTTTAATTTTTTTAGGATCAATGAAATTTTCCAAACCGCACATGGCACCGATCCATGCACCTAACACCCCATCTGATAAACATCCTTTTCCGTATTGATATTTTGGTCCTTCTTCTTCCAATAACTTTTTAGCCTCTTCGGAATATTCGCCTCCCATGGAAATCTTTGAAGCCTCTACAGGGTTTCCTGCTTTTAATCCACTGTATTTTATTTCCTGGAAAAAATATTCGCCGTTGAACAATTGATTTTCCAAATAATTTTTTCCTTTTGAAAACAGCTGCTGATATCGGCTTACATCTTCATCCAAAAATTTACCAATTGCAATAAATGCCGTTAAAGCACCAAGGTAAAAGCTGGTGCACATTCCTTCCGGCCCCCAGAATTCTATATCATAAGTATTGTGATGCGGTTCTTCAATAACACCTTTCTCTTGCGGGTCCCAGGTGTCTATGCAAAAATCAAGGCTTTTTTTAACCATAGGGAACATCTTTTTTATCCAGCTAACGTCGCCGCTTATACGCCACTCGCGATACACTTTCATGATTCCTCCTAACTGACCATCGGCAGCGGCATAGAAGGAATGGTCCGCCGGTTTAATGGGCAGCAATGCCCGAAAATTCTGGTGACCTTTTGCGTTTTGATCTTCACAGAATTCCGTGTGACGCAGACTCCGCTCCAGTTTCGGAAATAAATGCGGAATAGCCTGTGCATAATTCCACACGTGCGTACACGAACCATGACAACATCCTTCATCGTCAGAACATCCTTCGAAGCTCCACAGTCTTCCATCATATTGACGCAATACTGTTGGCGATTTTAGAATTGAAAGGTTACACGCAATTGCTTCTATTACTTCGGCAGGCAATGTGCTTGCGTAGAATGACTCGGAAAATAGTTTCGTATTATGTAGCAGATTGTTGTATTCTTTTTTCCAGTGTTCACATACTTCTTCCACGTTCTTAAATTGACTGCTGTACCATGGCTTATAAAAGGGCCCGTCAAAATCTTTATCGTAAGGATCGAGATCAAGTTGTGAAGGCGAAGTGCAACAACCGGACATTGGATCGCAGTCTTCTTTTATATTTGATTGTGTTCCGTAAGTGAGATTAGAATCAGGAACGTACCAACAAAAGTATATGTGTAATGATTTTACTTTTCCCGGCGCCAATGTAAAAGGAATATATAACGATGCACCCGGCGCTCCTTCAGCAACAGCAGGCACAGACTTTATTTCGGCATTTTTTATGGATTCCCAGGCAATAGTCAACGGATCAAACCAACCGCCCCGAAACCAGCTATGATCAACTACTGTATTTTCAACATCAGAAAAAATGGCAAAATCACTTTTCAAAAAAGGTTTTTCATTTGTGCCCTTTTCAGAAAGAATAAAACCATTATGTACAGGGCGAATTGAATTTTTTCCATTTTCAACAGTTAGGAAGTTAGCAGCGTTATATGAAAATACAGCGTCTATAGATTTGGTGCCACCGTTAGTTATTTGATAAGTTAATGCACCTACCGGAAGACTTGAATTATTTTCGTCTGTTGGAATGAACGGACTCCATGCCGTTAGTTCAACTTTTACCGGCAATTCATTATCTGAAAGGTTTATAACGGCAAATGGAAATTTTGAATTAAAAGCAGCTTTATGAAAACGCGGTAAGCCGGTAGTCGCGCTTCCGGAACCATTTCCTGATCCGTGTTGTCCAAACTTTTTCCAGTCCGGAACGGGCCCTTCTAAAACTTTTGCACCGTTAGTAATTCCTTTAATCGCCAACGCAGCAAACATGGCAGGCTCATTAAATACATCTGGTTTATTGCGAACTGACATATGCGATATGGCGCCTGTTCCTTCAATACAAAACATTCCTGCACCCATGCCACCAACGGGAAATGCTACGCGGTTTAGGTATTCTCCGGAATAATTTTTTGAAGCGCTGTGTGATTGAGACTTCTCATCTTCTTCAATTTCTTTCCCGTGGTTATTTTCAGCGTGAGCGATTAATGCAGCTGGAAAAAAGCTGGTAGCAATGGTGCTTAACCCTACACCTTTAATAAATTTTCTGCGGGTTGCTTTATTTTTCATATTACTATTAAGCGACTAATTGTTTAAAAAATATCGATGAAGTTTAAAAAAAATATAATTTTAAACTTGATTTTTGGAGGCGGATATCTCTTAGTAAATATGTTGTTTATTCATAAAAAATGAAAACACTATAAAGACGCCCTGAGTCTAAGGTAAAATGGAATTTCCACATGTACATTAGACCGGTTTAAAACCAGGTCTGCCGCTTTTTCTCCCATCATTTGAAAGTCAGTTGAAATAGTAGTAATTCCATTGAGAATTAATTTCTTTAACGGAGTTTCATTATACGAAATAACACCAACATGTTTCCCCACCTTCATTTTAGTCGTAAGTATTTTTTCAATCAGGAATACCAGGTCATTTTCCATCAGGTTAATGTAAACTTCTCCTTCCTTTACAGGTTCTTTTTGCAGATTTTGAACCACCTTATAATTAAAAGCGTACTCCTGGCAATAGCGATAAAAGCCTTCCAGTATTTCTTTAGGATGATAGGTGTAGTTTGGGAAGATTATTTTAATAGTGTGGTACTTACTTAGATGTTCGGTAGCCTGAACGAGGGCACCGTAAATATCTTTTTCAAAATTTTCATATACCGCAGCGTATTCACCGGTAACGCCTTGAACTAACTTGTCTAATAGTATTAATTTGTCTTTAGGAATGGTATTAATTATTTCAGAAACGTTGCCCGACACATCTGTAAAATGAGGAATAATCACATAATGTGTATAGTCGTCTTTTTGTCCGTTAATTAATTGTTTGAAGAAAGGGAAATCATTATTGTAGATATAAAAATCAACAGCAGCGAGGTCTCCAAGCGATGCAACGAAAGCGTCATAAATAATCTTTTTATGAGCGCTGAGTTTATTGAATAATAAAAATATTTTTAATTTCTGATTCACTTCCGCGTTTTTAACGAAATAACCTTTACCGGGAACGGAACCCAGAATCCCGTTTTTTTTAAGATGTTTGTATCCTTTTTCAGCCGTGTCACGCGAAATTTCAAATTCAAAACTCAATTCATTTATTGAAGGAAGTAAATCATTTTCTTTGAGTTTTCCTTCCCCTATTGCTTTGGTAATGCAATTGGCCAATTGCAGATATTTTGGAGTAGCCGAAAAATAATCGATCAGAAGATATTTGAAGATATCATCATGTTTCATATCACAACGATGAATTTATTTGTCAAACTTACTCTAATTATCCAATACCGTTTTAATAGAAAAAACTGATGCCATGCACTCACCATGACAGTACATGATAGGCGGTATCTTTAATGCCTCTATCTTTATCATTCTATTGCTTATATGAATAAATGTCAAATGGGGTTATTTAATGGTGATACCTTTCAATTTACAGGTAGTTCTGCCGCCGAATATTTTTACACACTTTATAAGAAATTAATGTGCTTCCATTGGGAAAGTCGCTGGCTTAGAGGAAGTTTGTTTTTCCGGGTGTTGGATGCTATGTTATTAAGACGCTGCTTATTCCTTTCTTCGTTTGCTTGTATTATTCAAAAAGTTACTTTGGATGTGGATGGTCAGCAAAGATTGTATAAGTTTGAGCCATCCCGATCCAGCAACAATGCATGAGGATTAATGCCTGTAATTAATAACAATGAATTAAAACTAATAATTTTTAAATGCAAATAATCTTAGGAATCATATTTCATTTTATTGGTGGCGCTGCCTCCGGGAGTTTTTATGTGCCTTACAATAAAGTAAAGGGCTGGCATTGGGAAAGTTTCTGGATTATTGGCGGACTTTTCTCCTGGCTTATAATTCCACCGTTAGCTGCATGGCTCACGGTGCCACATTTTGCTGCGATCATTTCACAAACGCCTGCTTCCACTTTTGGCTGGACTTATTTCTGGGGTGTCCTTTGGGGTATTGGCGGTTTAATGTATGGGCTTGGCATGCGCTACCTCGGCATGTCGCTGGGCAATTCTGTGCTGCTTGGTTTTACCTCGGCATTTGGAGCATTGGCACCTTCTATTTATTATAATTTTCATCCACAGGCAGGCAAGACAACTTTCAACGATTTGCTGACAAGCTCCTGGGGACAAATTGTACTTATCGGCATTGTACTTTGTTTACTCGGTATCTTCATATGCGGCAAAGCAGGGGTTTCAAAAGAGCGGGAATTATCAGAAGAAAAAAAGCAGGAAAGTGTAAAAGAATTCAACCTGGTAAAGGGGTTGATCGTTTGCATTGTTGCCGGAATTTTAAGTGCTTGTTTTAATTATGGAATTGAAGCTGGTTCTAAAATGGCGGAGACGGCCAATGCCATGTGGAAATCAGCGAACCCCTCAGAAACGGGTAACTTTTTATACCGCAATAATGTTATTTACATAGTACTATTGTGGGGCGGACTTACCACCAATTTTATCTGGACTATGTTTTTAAATTTCCGCAACAAAAGTTTCGGTGATTATACAAATAAAAAAACGCCGCTTCTTCGGAATTATATTTTTTGTGCAATGGCCGGAACACTTTGGTTCTTACAGTTTTTCTTTTATGGAATGGGAGAAAGCAAATTGGGCAACGGTGCCAGTTCGTGGATACTTCACATGTCTTTTATAATTTTAGTGGCAAATATGTGGGGCTTTGCGCTGAAAGAATGGAACGGAGTAAGTAAAAAAACCCGAACAACAATCATAATAGGAGTCATCACAATTATACTTTCAGTAATATTAGTTGGTTATGGCAATTCTCTTAAATCCGGTTAAACTGAAAAATAAAACATTTTGATATGGCAATAGTTGAAGCAACAAAATTTAAACATGTAAGTTACTTATGGGATATTGACGCAGCGGCCGCTCTTGCAGGCGACGAAGTGGCTTTATTAGTTTACAGGTCCAACTTGTTGGGTGCTGACTTAAGATTAACAAATTATGGAGGCGGCAACACGTCCTGCAAAGCAATAGCAAAAGATCCCCTTACCGGAAAAGAAGTGGAAGTGATGTGGGTAAAGGGAAGCGGCGGCGACCTGGGAACCATGAAGCGCAGCGGATTGGCAGCTTTGTACGTTGATAGGCTTCGCAGTTTAAAAAACGTTTATCGCGGAATAGAACATGAGGATGAAATGGTAGAATTGTTTAATCATTGCATTTACGATTTAAATTCCAAAGCGCCCTCCATCGATACTCCTTTACATGGGTTCCTTCCATTTAAACATATCGATCACTTACATCCTGATGCAGCAATCGCAATTGCGGCAGCAAAAGATGGTGAACAAATAACGAAAGAATTATTTGATGGTTCCATTGGCTGGGTAGAATGGCAACGGCCTGGCTTTGACCTTGGTTTGAAATTAAAAAAATGTCTTGATGAAAATCCGGGTATACGCGGCATTATGCTTGGCTCGCATGGATTGTTTACATGGGGTGATACTGCGTATGAAAGTTATATCAACACACTTGAAGTAATTGAGCGCTGTGCGGAATACCTTGAAGAAAACCTTGGGAAGAAACGACCTGTTTTTGGAGGCACTAAAATTAAGCCTTTATCAGGATCAGACCGTCTGCAAAAGGCTGCGGCACTTGCTCCCGTGTTACGTGGTTTTTGTTCTTCAGAAGTAAATATGATCGGTCATTTTACAGATGATGAAAGAGTTTTGGAATTTATTGATTCTAATGATCTTGAAAAATTAGCGTCTATGGGTACCAGTTGCCCTGATCATTTTCTTCGTACCAAGATAAGGCCGATGGTCCTTTCATTGGCGCCCGATGAAGACCTTACCAACGTTGATGCTATAAAAGAAAAACTTTCATTTGCGTTTACGGATTACCGAAAGATGTATGCATCTTATTATGAAGAATGTAAACATCCTGATAGTCCTGCTATACGTGACGCAAATCCTGTTGTAATTCTATATCCGGGAGTGGGCATGTTTACTTTTGCTAAAAATAAGCAAACTGCCAGGGTAGCTGCGGAGTTTTATATCAATGCGATTAACGTAATGAAGGGCGCAGAAGCTATTTCAACCTATACGTCTCTGCCGGCGCAGGAAGCATTTAATATAGAATACTGGTTACTGGAAGAAGCAAAATTGCAACGAATGCCTAAGCCTAAAGCTTTGTCGGGAAGAATTGCATTGATAACTGGAAGTGCTGGAGGAATTGGAAAGGCTATCGCCAAAAAATTTGCTGATGAAGGCGCTTGTATAGTTGTAAACGATAACGATGCAGCACGTTTGGAACTTGCTAAAACGGAATTTCAAAATTTTTATGGTAATGATGTTTTTATAACAGAGATACTTGACGTAACCGACGGAGGCTCGATACGTAAAACGTACGATAACGCAGCCCTGGCATTTGGCGGAATTGATATTGTTGTTAATAATGCCGGGTTGTCTATTTCAAAACCAATTGAGGAGCACACTGAAAAAGATTGGGATTTACTATATGATGTTTTAGTAAAAGGTCAGTTCCTTGTA
Source organism: Ginsengibacter sp. (assembly GCF_057362405.1). NCBI lineage: Bacteria > Pseudomonadati > Bacteroidota > Chitinophagia > Chitinophagales > Chitinophagaceae > Ginsengibacter > Ginsengibacter sp. The sequence continues at coordinate 18,513 of NZ_JBMQQG010000224.1, read as the reverse complement.
ACGCAGGCCGGATTGAATATTATGCAAAAACAAAATTTAGGTGGCGATGTAATAAATATTGTGAGCAAGAATGCCTTGGTGAGCGGCCCAAACAATACCGGGTACGGGTCGGCCAAAGCAGCCCAATTGCACTTAAGCCGCCTGACTGCTGCAGAAATAGGCAAAGATCGAATAAGGGTTAACGTTGTTAATCCGGATGCGGTAATATCAGACAGTAAAATTTGGAAAGGTGCCTGGGCCGAAGGGAGGGCAAAAGCGTATGGAGTTACTGTTGAAGAATTACCATCGTTTTATGCAAAGCGAACATTGCTTAATGAAATAATAAATCCGGAAGACATAGCCAATGCATGTTTTGCTTTTGTCGGTGGCCTCCTGGATAAATCAACGGGAAACGTATTGAATGTGGATGGTGGAGTAGCCGCAGCATTTCTAAGATAATAAACTCTGTTTTTTTCGAGCAATCGATAAAGAGTTGGTGATGGTCTAATCTGTCAACGCTTTTAAGATTACAACCAGGGCTTGCATTTTCTATTGGTAATACCGTGGCAATTATAAACTATACAAAGATGGAACAAGTTGCTTTCAAAATGAAATTGCATAAAGGTTTTGAGAAAGAATATAAAAAGCGCCACGACGAAATATGGCCGGAGCTAATAGCGCTTTTGAAAAATACCGGAATCAACGATTATTCCATTTTCCTGGATGAAACTTCGAACGACCTTTTTGGGGTGCTAAAAGTGGACGATGCCAAGACATTGGATAGTTTGCCCGCCAAAGCCATAATGCAAAAATGGTGGGCGTACATGAAAGATATTATGGAATCGAACGAAGACAATTCACCAGTAAGCATACCTTTAAAAGAAGTTTTTCATTTGCCTTAAATAAATATTTCCATGCAAATTAAAAAAGAGACAATACAGGAATTAAATCAAAAATATTTACCGGAACATAAAAGGCAGTTTAATTTTATTGCAGATCAAATTCCGGGCATAAAAAATATTATCGATAAGTTAATCGCATTTCAAATTGCCATTCCAAGTTGGGCGCTGGGTACAGGGGGAACAAGGTTTGGCCGTTTTCCCGGCGGTGGCGAACCGGCAAGCCTGGAAGAAAAAATTGAAGACGTCGGTTTATTACATTCTCTCAACCAGTCAAGTGGCGCCATCTCTCTTCATATTCCATGGGATATTCCGAAAGATGCTAATGCAATTAAAAGTTTAGCGGCTGAATATAACTTAAAATTTGACGCAGTAAACTCCAACACATTCCAGGATCAGTCCGGCCAGGAGTATAGCTACAAGTATGGCTCACTGCAACACGTAGACGCAAATGTCAGAAGGCAGGCGATTGAACATAATATTGAAGTAATTAAACACGGAGAGGCTCTTGGATCAAAAGCGTTGACGGTATGGCTTTCTGACGGCTCTTGTTTCCCGGGGCAGTTAAATTTTCGGGAAGCGTTTCAGAGAACACTGGCGAGTCTTCGTGAAATTTATGATGCATTGCCAGCAGACTGGAAAATATTTATCGAATACAAAGCTTTTGAACCAAACTTTTATAGCATGACTGTTGGTGACTGGGGGCAATCGTACTTATTTTCGTCTAAGCTTGGTAGTAAGGCATATTCATTGGTTGATCTCGGTCATCATTTGCCCAATGCAAATATTGAACAGATTGTTTCTTTGCTGATGATGGAAAATAAACTCGCAGGTTTTCATTTTAATGATTCAAAATACGGAGATGATGATCTTACTGTTGGAAGTATAAAACCATACCAACTGTTTCTCATTTTTAAAGAACTGGTGGAAGGCATGGATGCAAAAGGGTTTAACCATGCTACTGACCTTGCCTGGATGATCGATGCATCTCATAACGTAAAAGATCCTTTAGAAGATTTGCTGCAATCGATAGAAGCCATTATGATAGCATATGCACGTGCATTGCTTGTGGATGCTTCAGCTTTACACGAGGCGCAACAGGAAAATGATGTGGTGAAGGCGCAGGAACTTTTGCAGTCGGCATATCTAACCGATGTTCGTCCCATAATTGCAGAGGCCAGGATGCTGTCTGGCGGGACGTTGCGTCCTTTGGAGACTTTCCGGTTTTTGAAAGTACGCGATGAACTGATTAAAGTACGTGGCAACAAAACGCTGGCGACCGGCTTATGATTTCAGTACCAGTAATAGCAATATTTGATATTGGTAAAACCAATAAAAAATTTTTTCTCATTGATACCAGTTACAGGATTGTATTGGAGAAATCTGTTGCTTTTCCGGAAATAATTGACGAAGATGATGATGCGTGTGAAGATGTGAAACGTCTTACAAAATGGATACAAAAAACTCTTGAGACAGCTTTAAAAGATATAAAATATAATATTAAGGCAGTCAACTTTTCTGCCTATGGTGCAAGCCTCGTTTATGTTGATAGCAAGGGGAAAGTAGTTGCTCCGTTATACAACTACCTGAAGAAGTATCCCCGTAAATTGCAATCTGCTTTTTATAAAAAATATGGAGGAGAAGAAAAACTTTCCCGTGAAACAGCATCCCCCGTATTGGGTAGTTTAAATTCCGGCTTACAGTTGTATAGAGTAATGAATGAAAAACCTACACTTTTCAAAAAGATAAAATATGCATTACATCTTCCCCAATACATCAGTTTTCTAATTACAGGTAAAATGGTTTCTGATATTACCAGCATCGGTTGCCATACACTTCTGTGGGACTTTGAAAGAAATAGTTACCACAAATGGGTTAAAGAGGAAGGCATAAAAGAGAAGCTGGCGCCTGTGTCCCCGCCTCGTAAAGTTTTTGATGTTATATTTCATAACCGAAGATTGAAAGCCGGATGTGGCCTGCATGACAGCTCGGCTGCATTGATACCATATTTAACGGCCTTTAAAGATCCTTTCGTATTAATTTCAACGGGTACATGGTGCATATCATTAAATCCATTTAATAAAACACCATTAACAAACGAGGAATTGAAAAAGGATTGCCTTTGCTACCTTGAATTTAATGGTGAGCCGGTAAAAGCTTCAAGGTTGTTTGCAGGCTATGAACATGAAAAGCAAATCAAAATACTCGCAAAATATTTTAAAAAATCATTGAACTATTATAGGAATATACATTACAATTCAACCATCATTCAACAGTTGAAAGACTCCGGTATTCTAAAAGATACATTTGAACCTAATAAAAATTCCAAGCAATCAATTTTTGAAAGCAGGGGACTAAAAAGATTTAAAAATTACGAAGAAGCATATCATTGTTTATTATATGATCTTATGCAACAACAATTTATTTCTACCCAATTAGTAATTCACAATTCCAATGTAAAAAGAGTCTTTGTTGATGGAGGATTTAGCAACAATTCTATCTACATGCAACTGCTTGCATTTGTTTTTCCGCAACTCGAAGTTTATGCAGCATCAGTTGCACAGGCTACAGCAATGGGTGCAGCGCTGGCGATCCATAACTCCTGGAATCCAATGCCAGTGCCAGCTGACATGGTAGCACTTACGCATTTCAAAAACAATAATATCGCCTGATTTTTTTTAAAAGTGGTAGAATCTTACTTTTCAAATCTGCGGAAGTATATCTGAAACGTAAACATTCAGTCTACTATTGTTTTAAATGTGTTTTTTACAATTATTAAAAAAATGCAGGATGGTACAGGATGATGAGTAATATTTATCATTATACTTTTACGATGTTATTGAAATAGATTGCCAACAAAAAATTGCTTGTATGAAAATAAAATCTTGCTTTGTAAAATACTTTGCATTTGTATTTTTAACGATTGTTCTTGGTAGTGTGTCGGCCATAAAGGCGCAAAATAACTCAACTTCTGTAAGAGGGAAAGTAACCAGTGAAAATGGCAACGGTTTAGCTGGTGTAACGGTAACGGTTAAAGGCACTTCATCAAGTACGCTCACAAGTGACGATGGTTCCTATCAGATAAATGTACCGACCGGAAAAAAATCCATTACATTCAGCCATGTTGGTTACGAAGATCAAACTGTTTCTGTAGAAAGACGATCTGTTGTCAATTTAGTAATGAGTTTATCGGAAAAAGAATTAGAGAACGTAGTTGTAATAGGCTACGGTACACAAAAGAAAAAAGATGTAACAGGAGCTGTTTCATCTTTTGATGCAAAAAAACTTGATGAGCGTCCCGTCCAGAGAATTGACCAGGCATTGGTTGGACAACTTGCAGGTGTTACGGTAAAACAAACTACGGGCATACCCGGTAAAGCATTCAGTGTACAAATCCGCGGTTCAGGATCGATAAGCGGTGGCAATGAACCCTTGTACGTAATTGACGGATTCCCATTAACGCCAAATTCTTCTAATACGGGCAATGGCAACTTCTCTACTGGTAATCCTTTAGATAATATTAACCCAAACGATATACAAAGTATCGAAGTTTTAAAGGATGCTGCCGCGGCAGCTATTTATGGATCAAGGGCTGCTAACGGAGTTGTGTTGATCACTACCAAACGTGGACAGGCAGGTAAACCAAAAATCAGCTTTAACGCCTATGGCGGTTATAACCAGGCAAGTAAAAAATTGCAAATGCAGAATGGCGATGAATGGATTGCCACCGCTACAGAGGTAATCAATGCTCAATACCTGGCGCAATACGGTGCTGCTGGTGCATCTGTAAGTGATGACTATGCAACAAGGCTCGCTCGAAATGGCGGAGCATTCAATGCAAATTATTTACTTGACCCACGGTGGTCAATGCCGGGCCACCCGGGACTTGAGTACGTTGACTGGCAGGATGCCATTGAAAGAAAAGGGCAAATAGGGAACTACGAAGTTTCAGCAAGTGGTGGTACTGATGCGGTAAGATATTATGTATCCGGAAACTACGCTAACCAGGATGGTTTCATTATTGGGGTTGGCTACAAGGCTTATTCTGTAAGAGCAAATTTGGAAGTGAATGCGTCAAAGAGATTGAAGTTTGGACTAAACGTTGCACCCACGTATTCCATAACGCAGGATCCGGGAGTAGAAGGAAAAGATAATATCTTTCACCAGGCACTGAGCCTGGGACCGGTGCAGGAAGATACCATGGGATTGTTGGTTAATGCTCTTGATAACGGGCAGTATTCATGGAGCAGCAGCACCAATTCACCTTATGCGAAATTGCTCTACAGAAAGGGTACAACAAAACGATATCGTACACTCGGATCTATCTATGGCGAATACCAGATAATCCCGGGTTTAAATTTCAGGACTTCTGTAAACTTAGACAATACTGACAACAATGGAACTGCGTATAGCCCCTACGTTATTGCCGGTACCCAGGCGGCAAGAACATTCACCGGCTCTAATAATCTGCTTGCCGCAACATCCGGTTCTTTTAGCGGATACAGAAGACAGACTTTTGTAAATGAAAATACACTTACTTACAACACAGTTATTAAAAATGATCATAGCCTGAATTTGCTCGCGGGATATTCATATAACCTTGATCGTTTCGATGCTGAATCGCTGAGCTCAAATGGTGGCTTTACCAGCGCTGTTATACAAACTTTAAATGCTGCGGCTGCAGTTACGGGCAATACAACGTCTACTAAAAGCGTACTGATCTCTTACTTTGGCCGTGTGTTGTATAATTATAAAGAGAAGTATTATTTATCTGCCAGCATACGCAGGGACGGCTCTTCGAGGTTTGGCATCAACAATCAATTCGGAACGTTTCCATCCGCATCCATTAAGTGGATAGCCAGCGAAGAAAACTTTATGAAATCAATACCTGTTATCAGCAACCTGAGTATAAGAGCATCTTATGGTGTAAACGGTAATAATAATTTGCCTAATGATTATGCCAGTATTGCCACCATTGGGTCTGCAGGTTATGTGCTAGGTGCAACGCAGGCGCCTGTAATTGGCCAATCACCAAACGTTCTCGCTAACCCGGATCTAAAATGGGAGAAATCTACCACCTATGATGTGGGACTTGACTTCGGCATTTTGAAAAACAGAATTGTGGGTTCGTTCGATGTATATAATAAATTAAATACAGATCTTTTATTAAATGTACAGGTGCCTGAAGCAACCGGGTTTCAAAGCGCTCTTACAAATATTGGCTCCGTTAGGAACATAGGTCAGGAACTGGAAATCACTTCACATAATATGGTACATCAATTTCAGTGGAATACCACTGTGAACATATCCCACAATGGTAACAAGATAGTTGCTTTGGCACCGGGCCAAACCCAGATCATCATACCTAACGGATTCGATGTATCCAATGCCATTCTTCGTGTTGGTTCGCCGATTAACAGTGTGTACGTTTTAAAGATTTTAGGTTTTCTCTCTGACAAAGACATTGCTAACGGTGTGGCACAATATGGTACTAAAGAGCAAGTTGGCGATTTTAAATACCAGGACACTAACGGCGATGGCATGATCACTGAAGCGGACAAAGTGATTGCAGGGCATCCGAATCCAAACTATACTTATGGCATGACTAACACCTTTCGTTATAAAGCTTTTGATTTAAGCGTTATGGTTCAGGGGCAGTCCGGTGGCACTATTTACTCAGAACTGGGAAGAGCCATTTCACGTGCAGGCCAGGGAAGATCGGATAATCGTCCCGCATCGTATGACAACCGCTGGAAATCCCCAACTGACCAGGGTGATGGCAGGTTTAGCAAAGCGTATGCAACTTTTCTCAGTCCCATTACCGCGGCTACCGATTGGGTGTACTCATCAGATTACATTCGTGTAAGAAATATAACATTAGGGTATAACTTGAAAAGCGTAATTAAAACATCTTATATACAAGGTGCCAGGATTTATTTTTCTCTGGAAAATTTCTTTGGGCATGATAAATATTCCAACGGTTTAAATCCTGAGGCTGCCAATACAACGGTAAGTTCTAACAGCGCTTATCCTGAAGCCGGAGATTATGGTGCGCTGCCTCTTCCAAAATCATTAATATTCGGGTTAAATTTTACCTTCTAATCACCCTAATTTATTAAAAAATGAAAAAGATATATTATATTTTAATTATAGCAACAGCAGCTCTTGGATCATGCAACAAGGATTTAAACCAGGTGCCTATTTCTTCGGCGACAACGGCAACTTTCTATCAGCAGCCGAGCGATTTTTTGCAAGCCGTTAATTCAATATATAATGATCTCAGGGGCTACCCAGACAGGTTAATGTTCCTCTCTGAGGTAAGGTCTGATAACATATATCCAGCCAACGCTGATGGCGTTGCACGCGACCACGATCCGATAAACAATTTTCAAACGAATATTGCCACAAACGTTTATGTTGAAGAAGGATGGCGGGCAGATTTTAAAGGCATATTCGCTGCAAATACAGTGCTTGAACAAATTGCAAAAAATGGAAGCTATATAGGTTCTGATGCGTTAGCAAACAGGTTAACAGGAGAAGCGAGATTTCTCCGTGCCTTTTTCTACTTTGATCTTGTAAGGTATTATGGCAAGGTGCCAATAATAAATCACCCGGCATCGGCCGCGGAAGCTAATGCAACTTCAAGAAGTGCTGTTGCCGATGTCTATAAATTTATTATAGATGACCTTCATTTTGCAGTAGCTAATTTGCCGTCTGATTATAGCGGAAAATTCCCGGCGTATAGCTCAGCCGATGTGGGCCGGGCAACAAAATATGCAGCAGAGGCAATACTTGCAAAAGTTTACATGACACGCTCAGGACCCGATTACGGAATTGAAGGACCCGGCTTAGGATTAAATGAATGGAACCTTGCATTACCTTTGCTGCAAGATATAATTAACAGCGGGCTTTTTGCATTTAACTCCAATTTTGCGAAGATTTTTTCTTATTCCAATCAAAGCCCCGCGGTAAATAAAGAAGCCATTTTTGACATAATGTTTGTCAGGGGCCAAAACCCGATTTTAGGAACCGATTTTCCATGGTTGCTTTCTCCACAAAACTATTTCAATTCATTCCCCACAGGTAATACTGCGGCAAACGGACTCATCGGAAATCCAAATGTCTCCTACGATTTGCTGAATGATTTCGATTCCAATGATGCCCGCAAGTCACCAACTATACACACCACACCTTTTTCCTATAACGGTACTGTTGATGCCCATCCGTTCTTCAGAAAATACTTAGATACCACTCAAATTCCAACCAGCCGTTTCGACTGGGGAATTAATTTCATTGCAGTAAGGTACACAGATGTATTGATGTCGAAAGCGGAGTGTATTTTAAACGGCGCTCCAGGTTCACAAACTGACGTGGACGCGATTGTTAACCAGGTTAGAGCGAGGGCGGGATTAGATCCAATAACCGGGGTTACGATTGCACAGTTGTATGATGAGCGCAGACGGGAGTTTGCTAATGAAGGTTCACGTTGGTTTGACCTTCAAAGAAGTGGAAACCTTGTAACAATAATGAATGCATGGATAGGAGTGGAAGACGCTGCGTTACAAAAGATAAGCCAGGTTACGCCAAATGATATTATATATCCTGTACCACAAACTCAGTTGGATGCAGCACCTGGTTTATATGATCAAAATCCTGGATATTAGTTCTTCATAATTAGGCAGATCTTATGTTAATGTTAATGGCGCTACCTCTTTTTAGAGCGCCATTTTTTATTTCTATAAACTAAAAAAAATTGATAGATTTACAGGACGGTGCAGGATGCAGCCTACTTTTTATTACGATATATTTATTGTGTAGGTTATTTTCATTACTAACTGATTGCTTGTATGAAATTAAAATCTCTTTTTGCAAAAGACTTTGCATTAATATTTTTAGCACGTCTTTTTAGCAGCCGGGTACAGAACGATCCACGTTATGCAAGGGGAAATGTAACCCCGCGATACCCTGAAATCAATATTATTTTTTTACCATTAAATCTTTTTTTATGATACTATAAAATTTATTCATTAAAGGGTAAAATTTCAATTTTTTCTAATTATTTCCATTACTAAAAAACTGTTACATGAAAAAAAATAATCCACTTTTTAAACACTTGTTTTTCGCAATCTTATTCGTTCCACTAATTTTTCATCAAAATCTTTTTGCTCAAAAGCCGGCGGGTCATATTGTTGAAGGAATTGTTTCCAATGAAAAAGGAGAGCCTTTACAGGGAGTTGTCATTCACGAACAAAATACTAATGAAAATGTAGTGACAGATGCTTCCGGGAAATTTAGTATTGCAATCACCAGGCCAAGCGCCATTTTGGTTGTCACTCATACAGGCTATTCAGAAAAACTAGTTCCGGTTACTGCTCAGTCAGGTAATGTAAATATTGTTATGTCTATATTTACTAAACAGCTGGATGAAGTGGTTGTAGTAGGCTACAACACTGTTAAAAGAAAAGATGTAACAGGTGCGATTTCCGGCATTAGCCAGGAAGAAATTAAGTCAAGGCCGGTAGACAATGCATTGGAAGCAATGCAGGGTAAAGTTGCGGGCGTGGATATTTCTTCCAATGAACGTCCCGGAACAGTCGGCGATATTAATATCCGCGGCGTTCGTTCTTTAACTGCATCAAATTCTCCACTATTTGTGGTTGATGGAATTCCATTGATTACCGGCGGAATTGAAAATATTAACCCTTCAGATATTGAATCAATTGATGTACTGAAAGATGCTTCTGCAACTGCCATTTACGGTTCGCGTGGCGCCAATGGAGTTGTTATTGTTACTACTAAGCAGGGTAAAGCAGGGAAAGCCACATTAAGCCTTAATAGTTCTGTTACATTTGAAAATTTAGTTGATAATGAAAAAATGTTTAATGCCCCGGACTTTATTACTTTCCGTCGTTGGGCATATTACTATGCTGGCTTAAATACTACCACCGGCATCAGTACCTATCCCAGGGGAGATCAGCCGGATGAAGCTTTTGATAAAACTTATTTTAGTGCCACGGCAGATCCGTATGCTTGGGCTAATATCGCACAAGGCTGGGCCGGCGGAACATGGGATCCTTCTAAAGTTAAAACCACTGATTGGAGAGGTAAGGTTACCCAACAAGGAGTAACTTCAAATAATACAATCAGCGTGAGTGGTGGTACTGATAAAATTAAGGCTTATGGCTCTTTTGGCTATTTGAATAATACGGGAACCATACACGGACAATCATTTGAAAGATATACTGCCAGAGCAAATGTTGATATTGCTGCTACTAAATGGTTTTCTTTAGGAACTAATATCAACATTAATTATAATAAGCAGGAATATGGGCAATCGAGTACTGGTGTTTCCACTGTCGGTACTCCACAAGGAGGTTTGTATGAATCCGCAAGAGGAGTATATCCTTACGCGGTTCCCTATGATTCTGCAGGTAACAGGATTTCATTTCCGGGAGGTGATAATGCTGTGAAAACTATTGTTGACGAATGGAAATATAATATAGATGAAAGAACAACACTGAGAGCTTTTGGAAGTATATACGCACAGGTAAATTTTGGTTCAATTTCCCCTGTTTTGCAAGGATTAAAATACCGTGTGAATTTCGGTCCTGACTTATCTTATTATAGTGATGGAAATTATATTGATGCGAACTCAGTGGCAAATGGAGGTAGTAGTAGTTATGCTTCACTTAAAAAGGTGAATACCTATTCATATACGTTGGATAATTTGCTTTATTACGACAAAACAATCGGGCAACATACTTTTGGGGTAACATTATTAGCAAGTCAAACTGCTTATACAATGGATACGAGTATTATTACAGGAAACGGAGTTCCTTTGTCATCTCAATTGTGGAATTCACTTTCAAGCGGTACGGTTACGGGGCAACTCAGTACCGGTACGGGTATTATTCAGCAACAATTATTGTCTTATATGGGCAGACTTAATTATAGTTTTAGAGATAAATATTTGTTGACGGTTTCGGCTCGCCAGGATGGTTCTTCGGTACTTGCTGCGGGGCATAAATATTCATGGTTCCCTTCTGCAGCATTGGCCTGGAGAATCAGCAAAGAAAGTTTCATGAAAACCAGTTGGGTAAATGATTTGAAATTAAGAGTGGGTCTGGGCGTCACCGGAAACTCAGCTGTTGCTCCTTATCAGACACAAGGTGGCGTTACCTCACTTTTTTATCCCTTTTATACTTCCAGTTCTGCAGGTTCCATCCTAAATTCAGTTTTCGCAAATAAGGACCTGGGATGGGAAAAAACAACTCAATACAACGTTGGGTTAGACTATATTTTATTTAACAGAAGAGTGTCGGGTAGTATAGATGTGTATAGTTCCAATACATCAGATTTGTTATTGAAAGCTAATATTCCAACTACAACAGGTTACACTACCACTTATGAAAATATTGGTAAAACAGCTAACAAGGGTATTGATATTTCTGTAACCACGCTTAACATCAATACAAAAAATTTAACCTGGACTACCACTTTAAATACTTCATGGCAAAAAGACCATATTGTATCGTTGTCAAATGGAACGCAACCGGATATAAGCAATCTCTGGTTTCCAGGTCAGCCACTTAACGTAATTTATGGTTATAAGGCTTTAGGTTTATGGCATACTACAGATGACGCAGCCATAAAAGCCTTTAATGCAAATGGCAATAAATTTAGTCCAGGCAATGTAAGAATTGCAGATCTTAACGGCGATAATAAAATTGATCCAAACAATGATCGACAGATTATTGGATGGACAAGGCCGCGGTGGATAGTTGGTATGACGAATACGATTGATTACAAAGGAGTGGAATTGTCTTTCTTCCTCTACGGGCGATTGCACTATTTGTATAATTATGGAGGTGAAGCAGAAGCGGCACGTTATGTTACCAGGCAAGTTAATTATTATAATGAAAACAATACAAATGCTGAAATTCAAAAACCAATTTTTAATGCCGGCGGTGCGCCAGTTGATCCCTATTATGCAGCATTAGGATATCTGAAAGCTTCATTTATCAAAATCCGAAACATATCGTTAGGATATAATTTTGCCGGTAAAAAATTAGAGAAAAGTGGGATTTCTAATTTAAAAGCTTATGTGCAAATGACGAATCCGGGAATGTTATTCTCTAAAATTAAATTCCGGGATATGGACGTAGTCAGTCCAACCTGGAACAGGGGTGTCACTGTCGGATTTAATGCATCATTTTAATAAATTTAAATTTAAATATTATGTATAAAAATAAATTTTTAATACCGCTGGTTATTATTGCGGTAGTACTTTTTATCACGTCATCTTGCAAAAAGAGTTTTTTAGATGAAAAACTAACCACTGCGAGAACTACCGATTTTTATAAAACTGACGCCGGCATACTGCAATTAGCGGTAGGTACTTATTACCAGGTTTTTAATGTTCCGGAAAACGGAGAATGGTATTTTTCTGCTGCTAATTATGGCACTGATGAATTTCATGTTGGTGGGGATCCTTCCAATTCGCCCTGGAACAATTATGATCAAACTTTTAATCCCGGACTTACTACCAATGGTAATCTACAAGGAATGAATGTTCAATGGGATGCCTTATATACAGGTATTGGAGACGCTAATTTATTAATTCAAAACGCCAGAAACAGCACCTCTACTTCAGTTGCCGTTAAGAGTACCTCTTTGGGGGAGGGACTTTTTATGCGTGCATATAATTATTTAAGATTGGTATCTCAATATGGTGCTGTTCCGCTCGTAACCAATCCTACAACATCGGTATCTCTTGAATTTACACGTGCCACTCCGGAAGATGTTTTTAAACAGATTATTGTTGATTTAGATAGTGCTCATAACTTGTTGCCAAATTCAGGAAGCCCTTATCATATTACAAAAGATGCTGCTGCACATTATTTGGCAAAAGCATATTTATCCAGGGCAAGCGAAATCAATAGTTCATGGAATTCTGCTACCGTAAATTCAGATTTAACATCTGCAGCTGCACTTTGCGACGAAGTAATCGCCAATCATCCGTTAGCTCCGGATTTTAAAAGTTTATGGAATTTTACAGGCATTAATTCGGCGAATGAAACTTTGCCAGAAGTTATTCTTTCTGCTCAATTTACAAATGATGTAACTACCAACCTGGCTACCGGAAATACCCAACATTTATATTTTGTTTCAAGATATGATATACAGGACCAGATGGCCCGGGACCTAACCGGCGACCGACCCTTTAGCAGAATGGCAGCTACTTATTACGATTACCATTTGTATGATATGGTTAATGATTCAAGATTTTGGAAATCCTTTAGAACTAAAAGTGCTATCAATGGAGCAAAACCTGTCGCTCCAAATGTTCAAGGTGATTTAGGAATTATGTTTGTAATCGATCAGCCAGGTGATACACGATTTCCTTTATCCAAAATAAGTAAAGGCACATCGGGAAGTAATCTTGTTGCAGACGTTAATGGTACCGGAAGGCCGATACCAACTACTTATGTAGCTTACCCAAATGGTGCAACAGCAGATGGGGCATTAAACACCGATTTGACCACGGCTTATCAGGCTTTCCCATCTCTAAGTAAATATCTGGATGGGTCAAGAAATTCCTTAAATGATGTTGTTGGCCATAGAGATTTTATTTTAGCCCGTTCAGCTGAAACCTATTTAATGGCTGCGGAAATAAAAATCAGGTTAGCTAAGGCTGGCCAGGGAAGCTACGCTGATGCATTGCCTTACATTAATGCGGTTCGAACTCGTGCACAATATGTTAATGGGGAAAACAGGGCAGCCTATAATGATGGAGGTAATACATTGCAGTCCAAGTCACTTCAACCCGCTGGTGTAGCCAATTCTTTTTATCCTGGAAATTCATATTATGAATCGAACAATATTCCGGTAACTACTGCAGCAGCATCAAGTCTCGCTATTACTGATGTTGGCACTTTACCCGCACAAGACGAATATGTTATTAGCACTTTAGGATTGTCAGATCCTTATGATAGAATGTTATGTCTTGTGTTAGATGAACGTTCCCGTGAATTAATGGGCGAATATCACCGCTGGGAAGATTTGTCACGTACCAAAACTTTGGTTTCCCGTGCTAAAGCATTTAACCCGGAAGCGGCAGCCAACGTTAAAGATAATAATAACCTGAGGCCAATTCCTCAGTCTTTTCTCGACGGTATCCAGGCAAACGGTGCTGCCTTAACAGCAGCCGAAAAGCAGGCAATGCAAAACCCGGGATATTAATTTTTATAATTTCAGTTTAAAAAAAGACGGGGTTACACCTGTCTTTTTTTGTTTCAAAAAAATAAACACATGAAAAGTTTAAAATTTATTGGCTGTTTTGTGTTTTTTAATTGCCTGTTATATTTTAATTCTGTGGCCCAGCAAAAAGCAAACGATGTTACAGCTCCGTTAGATGCTTTGCAACCTGAATATGCAGTGCCCTATAAAATTCCTACAGCGAACGGTATAAAAATGGTGATGGATAAAATTTATTCTTATTTAGATAGTGTAACTCCGCCCGAATTTATAAATAAACAGACTGGGCAGGCACTTACCAGTCCCGCATTCGTTGATACCAATACCATTTTTAAACCGGGAGATTTTAGATTAACCAGTTATGAATGGGGCGTAACTTATGCCGCCATGCTGCGTGTTTTTAAAAGTACCGGAGATGATAAATATCTTAATTATACAAAAAATCGCTTCCAGGTTATTGGACAATATGCAAATGCATTTAAGTCACTTTATCAAAAAAAACCGCAGCCGACAAATCCATTAAGGCAGGTAATAAACCCTAAAGCATTAGATGATGCCGGAGCTATGTGTGCTGCAATGATTAAGCTGCAACGAGCCGATGCAACCGTCAATCTTAAACCATTAATTGAAAATTACATTAGTTATATTTCTACAAAACAATACAGGTTAAGGGATGGCACACTCGCACGAAGCCGACCTCAAAAAAATACATTATGGCTGGATGATATGTACATGGGTATACCCGCCCTTGCGCAAATGGGAAAGTTAGCAGGTGATCAAAAATATTATGATGATGCTATAAAACAAGTGTTACAATTTAGTGCAAGGATGTTCAACCCCAATTTGAATATTTATATGCATGGATGGGTAGAGGGAATGCAGCCGCATCCTGAATTTCATTGGGCAAGAGCCAATGGTTGGGCCATACTGGCAATGACAGAATTATTAAATGTACTGCCTGAATATTATAACGGGAGAGACAAAGTGTTACACCAATTACAACTCCATATAAAAGGATTAGCTCCTTTGCAATCCGGCAAAGGATTTTGGCATCAACTATTGGACAGAAATGATTCTTACTTAGAAACTTCGGCAACTGCAATCTATGCCTACTGCATTGCTAACGCAATTAATAAAGGTTGGATAGATGCTAAGGCTTATGGGCCGGCTTGTATTCTTGCGTGGGATGCTATTACAACAAAGGTCAATGATATTGGCCAGGTAGAAGGTACGTGTGTGGGAACAGGAATGGCTTTTGATCCCGCATTCTATTATTATCGCCCAACCAATGTTTTTGCAGCGCATGGTTATGGCCCGGTGCTATTAGCAGGTGCAGAAATTATTGATTTATTAAAAAAGTATTCTTTTACCATTAACGACAGTTCAATTCAAGCTCAATAAATGATGAAACTGTTATTGAATGTTTTCTTTTTTTCTTTTGTAACAAACATTGGACTTGCTCAATCTTTTAAATTCGATTTTGGAACAGGCACTCCCGCTAACGGCTATACGAAAGTTACTCCCGATTCTAAATTTAGTTATGCTGCTGGCTTTGGATTTAACAAGGGCAGTAATGTGAGGGCAGTAAAACACAATGGGAACGATATTTTAAAAAGCGATTACATCACCAGTGATACGCCATTTTATTTTTCTATAAAAATTCCAGAAGGAAATTACGACGTAAAAATTATTTTGGGCGATAAGGAAGGAACATCCGCTACAACTGTTCGTGCCGAAAACAGGAGATTGTTTTTGCAAAATATCAGAACTAAAACAGGAGATGTAGTTGAAAAAATATTTACCGTACATGTAAGAGATAGCATAATAAAAGATGCTAATGGCGATTCAGTAGATAAGGTAAGATTAAAACCGCGGGAGAGAACCTATTTTCATTGGGATAATTTATTGACGATCGAGTTTAACGATTCGATGCCTAAAGTTTGCGGTATAGAGATTACACCAAACAAAACGGCCACTACCATTTTCTTAACAGGCAACTCCACAGTGGTTGACCAGGATAGGGAACCGTGGACGGCATGGGGACAAATTTTTCCGTCGTTCTTTCAACCGGGAAATATTTGCATTGCCAACTATGCCGAAAGCGGCGAGACATTGAAGGCGTTCAAAAACGAAAGGCGGTTGGAAAAGGTTTGGAGCATGGCAAAGCCCGGCGATTACTTATTTATCGAATTTGCACATAATGATCAAAAGCCGGGGCCAAATCATCTTGATCCATCTACCACGTATAAAGCAACTTTAAAAGAATGGATTACTGAAGCAAGAAAGCGAAAAATCACACCCGTGCTGGTTACATCTATGCATCGTAGAAGTTTTGATTCAGCCGGGCATATCATTAATACTTTGTCTGACTTTCCGGAGGCCATGCGGCAAACCGCAAAAGAAGAACAGGTAATGTTGATTGATTTAAATGCAATGAGTAAAATTTTGTATGAGGCGTGGGGGCCTGAACAATCCATAAAAGCTTTTGTGCACTATCCCGCACATATATTTCCCGGGCAGAATACGGAGTTGAAAGACAATACACATTTTAATCCTTACGGCGCATATGAACTCGCACGCTGCGTCGTACAATCAATAAAAGACCAGCAATTACCTTTTGCTAAATTTTTAAAGAAAGATATCCCTCTATTTAATCCTGCAAAGCCTGACCCAATTGAAAAATTTTTTTGGCCGCCCAGTCCATTAATGTCATCGATAAAGCCCGACGGGAATTAATAATCGCATCGCAGGATAGCACAGGATGATATTGCATCAGGCTTTCGATACTTTAGCCGGATATAAAAATTTCTTCCTATAAACGATTGCGATGCTTACTAAAAAATATCTTTTAATCTGTTGCCTGTTTTTATCAATTTGTTTCCCTCTATTTGCACAGCCTGTAATGGAAACTGGTGGTAAACCAATGCCGAATGAATGGATAGATAAAGACACGCATCATAAAATCATAAAACTATCACGGATACCCGGAAGCAATATGAGCTTCTATTTTCATAACAATCCTTTTGTTGGAAATGAAATGGTGTTTTACAACAGTAGTAATCCCAAGGGAGCAGAAGACGAAAATAGGAAATTTGACGTCAATAACCAGAATATAAGAAACAAGCAATTGTATAAACTTAACCTGGCCACATATAAAGCAACGCTGCTTACACACCATCCAATAACTATGGGTGGCGAAATCGTTTCTCCCAAATTAGACGAAGCTTTTTACCAAATAGAAGACAGTGTATTTGCCGTAGATATCGACACTAAAAAAGAAAGATTGGTTTACGTTTTCCCCGCAGATTTTAAGGCAAATATTACTACGATAAATGCTGATGGCACATTGCTCGCAGGTGCGTGGTCAGGAGACCAGGAAAAAGAATTGTTTAAAGACCATCCTGAGAAAAAAGATTATTTCAATATTATTTACGAAGCCAGGTTGCCGAGAACATTGTTTACCGTAAATATTAACACCGGTAAGCTCAATAAGATTTTTACTGACAGTGCATGGCTGAATCACGTGCAGTTTTCTCCAACCGATCCATCTTTGCTGATGTTCTGTCATGAAGGTCCGTGGCATAAAGTGGACAGAATTTGGACAATTAACATTAATACAAAGAAGGTAACGCTGATGCACAAACGAACTATGAATATGGAAATTGCCGGGCACGAATGGATCGGCGCAAGCGGTAAAACTATCTGGTTCGACCTGCAAATACCAAAGGGCGAAACTTTTTTTGTAGCAGGAGCAAATGTAAAGACCGGGAAAGAAATTAAGTATAGCTTAACCCGGAATGAATGGAGTGTACATTATAATTCATCGCCGGATGAAAAATTGTTTGCAGGAGACGGAGGCGATCCAAACGCTGTAGCAAAAGCGCCTGACGGCAAATGGATTTATTTGTTTACACCAAATGGAAATAAGTTCTCTTCAGAGAAACTGGTAAACATGAAACATCATCAATACAAGTTAGAACCGAATGTCCATTTCTCACCGGACGGCAAATGGATCATATTTCGTGCGAACTTTGAAGGAATTGAAAATATATATGCTGTAGAACTAAAAAAATCATAAGAACCGAATGAATAAAAAGTTCCTGTTTTTCCTCGTGCTTATTTGCCTCATGCAAACTTCATTTGCGCAGCATACCTGGCCTGTTGCAGCCAATGACGCAAAACCGTGGACAAGATGGTGGTGGATGGGCAGCGCGGTGGATGAGGCTGGAATAAAAAAACAATTAACGCAATTATCAGATGCTGGTTTTGGCGGAGTAGAAATTGTTCCGATTTATGGAGCTATTGGTTTTGAAAACAGGTATGTAAAATATTTGTCGCCAAAGTGGATGAAAATGCTTGACTATACTGTGTCTGAAGC
>NZ_JBMQQG010000223.1:0-14005 GCF_057362405.1 Ginsengibacter sp. | reverse complement strand
CTAAATCACTTTGATAAAATACCTCTTCAACTATGGAAGGTGTTTGTAAAAATAATGGGTTGTAGTACATTTGAACAGTTATTTTGCTGCCTCACTTTGTGCACTTTTTGTGCCATTGTGGGGCTTTTTTATAACTGTTCACATCTTATAACCCAATGTGGGTAACTGTTTCAAATTATCAGGTTGACCCTTAAATAATTCGCAATGCCAGATTCATCCAGTAAAGCATTTATAAAGCTAACCACGTAGGCCACGCAAAATGGGCCATTCTTCTAAAAATTCACGAGGTCGCCGTTACTTACATTATTTTTTACTTCCACACCAAACTCCAACGGCAGCAATCTCGCCACAATGCAAAATATTCATCACTAAATCTTTCTACGGCCACTGTTTCCCTTTATAATTGTATGCCGGAAACTCTATCCATTCTTATTTTGTAATAAATCTCACTGATCCTCACCCTTTCATATGTCTGCAAAGCGACAGTTGTTGCATTTCTCAAACAGTTTTTTTTAAAAGTTGTTTTCCGTCATTTAGTTGACAGTTATTTTTTTTGTTCTTGTGTTTTTTTGCATAGTGTTATAAAAATAAAGCAATGAAGTTTAAAGCTATAATTTTTCATTTTGTTATCATCTCCACATTACTGGTAGCAGGATGTACCAAAGGCAAATTGATCAACGATGTGGGCAACCTGGTGCCGAAAACAGTTGAGCTTGACCCCAGCTTGCCATCCATATCAATTAATGGAACGCTGTTACATGCCGAAACATTTGGAAATCCTGATAGCGCCATGATCATTGTGTTGCATGGAGGGCCTGGCGCTGATTACCGATCATTACTAAATTGTAAAGAATTTGTTAACCAGGGTTACCGGGTTATTTTTTATGACCAGCGCGGTTCCGGTTTATCAAAACGCCATCCAAAAAATTCTTATTCATTGCAGTTGATGTACGATGACCTAAGCGCCATCATAAGTTTTTACCGGAAATCACCAGCACAAAAAGTTTTTTTATTAGGGCATTCATGGGGCGCCATTTTAGCAACTGGTTATATCAATAAATATCCGGCGGCCATAAATGGCGTTATACTTGCTGAACCTGGTGGTTTGGTTTACCAGGACATACAGGATTATCTAAAACGGGCAAGAAATGTAAATGTAACAAGCGAACTTTTCAATGATGTAACCTACCCTGACCAGTTTATTACAGGAAACTCAGATGAACAGGCAATATTGGATTATAAATATGCACTGGCAGCAGCAGCAGATGGGGCAAAAGGAAACCCGACAGGGAACGAAGCTGTGCCTCCTTTCTGGCGATTTGGTAAAGTGGTTGCTGATGCATTAACTGAAATCGGTGAAAAGCAAAAACCTGATTTTACATCCAACCTTCATCAGTTCAACACTAAAGTACTGTTTGCATACAGCGAAAATAACAAGGCTTATGGTTTATCCTATGCCCAAAAAGTTTCGGCTGCTTTCTCAAATGTGGAACTATTTAAAGTGAACGGAGCCGGCCACGACATGTTAGCATTTCAAACAGGTTGGGAAAATTTTTATCCGGTCGCATTAGATTATCTGAATTCACTAAAATGAGGCAAACATGAAAAGAATAATTATCATAAGCTTATTTCTCTTCTGCAAAGCGGGCAATGGTTTTGCACAAACCGTTAATTGGAGAAATCTTGCAGAGAGTCAAAAGCATTTCATACATGTTAATGACGGTATAGAACATGGTCTTGTTTTCGGTCTCGGGTATGGCTACCATCTGCGTTCCCGTTTGCCTGTTATCGTCGATGTGGATTATTCTTTCCCCAGCGGAAAAAGCCTGTTTGATGATTTCAAAACCACAATTGGCGGGCGGGTAAGATTTTACAAGATCGGAAACTTTCTTTTTAGTGCGAAGTTGCATGGTATCTTCAGACGTTACCAAAATGATTTTGCACGCTTGTTGAATTTTGGAAGTGATCTTTCAGCTACGGCGGGGTATTATAAAATCAAATGGTCTGTAGCGGCTGAAGCCGGTTTTGATAAGGCCATTGTTACCCATTTCAAACATTCAACTGCCTACAAAATGTTATACCCGGACGTAAAAGATGGCTGGTACGAGCCTTCAACCGGCGGCAACCTGTATTATGGTATACAGGCCGTGTTTTCGACGAAACCTGCCGACGTTTTTCTAAAGGGCGGAAAAATCGTATCACAGGATTTTAAAACCGATCCTCTCGTTCCATTTTTTGTACAATTGGGGCTTACTATCAAGCTTAGCAGGTAATATGCCGCCTTCATTTATACGGCACATTCTAAATTATCCGTCTGCAGGCGCCGCTAAAAAGCATGATCCCCTTCTTCGTCTACGCCATTCTATTTTCAGCAGACAATGAAGTACGTAGTTCCTTTAGATCATCTAAATCCCGAAAGTTGACGGTAAGAGAATATTGAAATAATTGTCATTGCAATTTTATTTACCGCAAAAGAATTCCATACGGCAGGTTATTCATCACACCCAAAATATCCAATACATCCACATTACAAAACTCAGTACCAGTGCTGCCCAGGGGTTTACAAAAGCAACGGCCATGATAATAATATTACAGATCAAACCAATGTTTTCATATTTGGTTGTTTGTTTAATCTGCGCATCTGTAACTCCATGAACTAATAATTCTTTCTTTCGCGATGCGGCGTGCCAGAGCAGTTTGAATGCTATACTAATAAGGACAAAATAACCGGTATAAAAAATCACTGCAATCTTAAGCGCTCCTGTTAGCAGGAACGTACCTAATGTTTTTGTGGGAAAAGGAACCAGTGCAACGATCATTAGTAATAGCCCGTTGGCTATCATCACAAAATTATCTGTATTGTTCAACTTCTTAAATAATTCGTGATGGCCGATCCATGCCAATAAAACATTTATAAAGCTTATTACATAGGCAAGGCAAATAGGCCATTGTTCGACTAAGGAATGCACGAGGTCGCTGTTACTTACATTATCTTTTACTTCCACACCAATCTCTAACGACAGCAATGTTACTGCAATGCAAAACACGCCATCACTAAAAGTTTCTATACGTGTGGTTTCTTTTTGATGTTGAATTTCAACCGCCTTATTATTTGCCATAATCAATATTTAATTATCAAAAGTTATAACATTCGTTAAAATAACAACAGCATAACTATAAGCCTGAAAGTATAAAAAGTAATAGAGAAATTGTGTCGGCTGTTTAACAAACCATACAAAAAATAATATATTGTTTTGATGATGATTTTGTGTTGATGATGGTAATACAAATATTGATGTAATACACTCATTATTTTTTATATGGAAAA
This sequence comes from Ginsengibacter sp., assembly GCF_057362405.1. NCBI lineage: Bacteria > Pseudomonadati > Bacteroidota > Chitinophagia > Chitinophagales > Chitinophagaceae > Ginsengibacter > Ginsengibacter sp. The sequence continues at coordinate 10,677 of NZ_JBMQQG010000223.1, read as the reverse complement.
GAAGCACCGCGTTATAAAGTGGGTTATTTTATCTCTTCTTATTTCCTGGATGGTTGCCGCCCAAACATGTAACAAGATGAGGGTTGACGATGCCACGGCAATTAAAGATTTTAAAAAATCAGGAGTAATACTTACTACGCATACTGAAAAAATAAATGGCTGCAACCTACACTATGTTTCCACGGGAGTTGACACGTTACCCACCCTGGTTTTCATACATGGCTCACCGGGCAGTTGGAGTGCATTCCAGGATTATCTGAAAGATAATGACCTGCAGCGCAAGTATCACCTAATCGGCATTGACAGGCCTGGCTTTGGTTTCAGTGATTACGGAAATGCCGAACATATGGACAAGCAGGCTGAAATTATTGCCGCATTATTGCATAAGCTGAAAAGAGGCAGGCCGCTATTTCTAGTCGGGCATAGTCTTGGCGGTCCTTTGGTTGTTGAAGTAGCAGCTAATAATCCCGGGCTTGTCAACGGGCTGGTTTTGCTGGCCGCGAGTGTAGACCCAAAGGAAGAAAAAAGTGAAAAGTGGAGATATGTTTTAGCGTATACACCATTACGTTATCTTATTCCGGCATTCCTTCGTGTAAGCAATGATGATCTGATGTATTTCAAAGGAGACGTGTTACAGATGCCGGTTATGCTTTCTAAAATTAAATGCAGTGTACATATTTTACATGGAAACCATGATTCGTTAGTGCCTTATGCAAACGCATTGTATGCTAAAGACAACCTGGTAAATGCATCTTCAGTTGAGCTCATTACTTTACAGGGTGAAGATCATTTTATTCCATGGACAAATTATAAAGACATAAAAAAGGTGTTGATGGAATTGAATTAATTCCTGAAACAAAATATAAGTCGAATTCCTATTCTCAGTCATCCACGCGACAATTTGTATCCAGACTTTGACGTCAATTTGTACCGTAAACATCGTACATCAAACATCGTACATCAAACATTAATACTATGCCCAATCATTATGACATTATCATTATAGGCACCGGAAGCGGCGGCAGCACTATGGCTTATAAATTAGCAGAAAGTGGCAAGAGGATTTTAATTTTAGAAAGAGGTGGATTTATTCCCAAAGAAAAAGAAAACTGGGATCCGCACGAAGTAGTGACCAATGGCCGCTATCGCCCAAAAGAAAACTGGTACGATAAGGATAACAAACCTTTCAAGCCTTTTATACATTATAACGTTGGCGGCAACTCGAAAATGTATGGCGCTGCTTTATTCCGCTTCAGGGAAACAGATTTCCAGGAAATAAAACATTATGGTGGTACTTCGCCGGCATGGCCGTTTGGCTATGAAACGCTGGAAAGCTATTATACTGCAGCAGAGAAGTTATATAGTGTTCATGGAAAAAGAGGAATCGATCCAAGTGAGCCATGGACGACTGGCGATTATCCCTTTGAACAATTAACCTATGAACCTTTAATCAAAGACCTGAATGCCAAAATGGAGCAGATAGGCCTGCAACCATTTCCGCTACCCATGGGTGTTAGATTGCCGCAGGACTTCACCGAAACGGAAGCGCCCGTTATGTTGGAAAACTTTGACGGGTTCCCTGATCCCACAGACAGCAAAGCTGACGGCCAGGTGATGGCTTTGCGCCCTGCATTGCGAAACAAAAATGTTACCCTTATGACGCATGCATATGTTGAAAAACTAGATACAGACGACAGCGGCAAGCGTGTTTCCAAGGTGCACGCAGATATCAAGGGAGAAAAAATAATTTTCAAAGCTGACATCGTTATCGTTGCATGTGGCGCCGTAAATTCTGCTGCGTTGTTGCTGCGCAGTGCCAATGAAAAGTATCCGAATGGATTAGCTAATTCGAGCGGCCAGGTTGGAAGAAACTTAATGCTGCATCACAATGGTTGCCTCGTTGCATTTACAAAAGAAAAGATTAACGACTGCGTTTTTCAAAAGAGCCTCGGGCTTGCAGATTTTTATCATGGTGCTGAAGACAGTGAATTTCCCCTGGGGGAAATACAGCTCATGGGCAGAAATGATTACGATACAATCTTATGGCTCGCCGAAAAAATCTACCCGGGAAAAACATACGAAGAGCTCAAACAAATGACCATAGATTTCTGGCTTACGGCTGAAGATTTGCCTTCGCCCGATAATCGTGTAACCATTCAAAAGGATGGTTCAATAAAAGTGTATTATACAAGAACCAACTATACCGCTTATGAAAAACTGAAAGAAAAGTTGAAGCAAATATTTGTAAAACTTGGTGAGCTGGATGATAAATACAAAGACATTCAATGGGCGGGTTACGACCTTGATATCAGCGGAATGAGCCACCAGAACGGAACGTGCCGTTTTGGGACTGATCCTAGCACATCGGTACTCGACCTGGATTGTAAAGCGCATGATGTTCAGAATTTATATGTAGTGGATGCAAGTTTCTTTCCGTCATGCGGAGCATTCAACCCGGCATTAACTATTGCTGCCAATGCGTTGAGAGTCGGCGACCACATTTTAAACGATGTATTGAATATAAAAAAGGAGACAGTTGGTGAATTTAAACCGGTATTTTGTTAGGATAGCTTTGGATTTTTTATGGTAGATGGTTTAGGATTAAATATGGCGATAGGTTACTCCTGTCGCCATTTTCAAAAAATTGTTTATGGAAGAAATAGCAAAACAAATAACGATTAACGTAAGCCATGCAGTGGAAATTCTTGCAGCTGTAATAATTGGAATCGCAGTAATTAAAACCCTGGTTAATTATTCTTCCCTTCTCAAAAAAACGATTTCAAAAATTACAAAAGAGGAGATCCGCGTTCAGTTTGGAAGTTCGGTTGCCGTATCCCTCGAATTATTATTAGGAGCAGATGTATTGGCGACTGCGGTGGCGCCGAGTTGGAATGACATTGGCAAACTTGCTGCTATCGCCGTTTTAAGAACAGCACTCAATTATTTCCTGGAGAAGGAATTAAAACATATGAACACGATGCGTAAGGAGGAAATCAGGGAACCATATATGATGAAAGACATCGCCTGACGTTATAAATTTCGTATTACCTCACAAGGATTACCAACTGCAACAACATTCGAAGGGATATCTTTTACAACCACACTTCCTGCTCCAATAGTTGTGTTATCCCCAATTGTTATACCGGCACAAATAATGCTTCCTCCACCAATCCAAACATTATTACTTATTGTTACGGGTGACGACAGTTCAGGACCTTTTATTCTTTCAACAGCCATAACCGGGTGATGCGCAGCATACACTTGTACATTGGGGCCGAGAAAAACGTTGTCGCCTATTCTTATATAATTACAGTCCAGGAACACGCAATTAAAATTGGCGAAAAAATTATCACCCACTTCAATGTGGCAGCCATAATCAATATAAAAAGGCGTCTGTACGTCAACGTTAGTTCCTATCCTGCCCAATATCTGTCGCAATAATATTTCTCTTTTTTGTCTATCGTAAGCTGTTGCATTGTATTCCTGCATCCATGTCCGCGCCTTCATCCGCATTTTCATCAGTTCTTCATCGCCCGCATCGTACAATTCGCCGGTAAGCATTTTTTGATATTCGCTTTTAGCCATCTTTATTTTTTTTTAAAGTTGATGGCAAATATTCATTCGTCACGTCAGATGCACGACAATTAATTTTTTCAATCATGCTTCTCTTTGCAGCATGAGAGCAATGCCCATAAAAGTCCATAGCGGTAAGGGTGGCCTTACACAAATGAAAGCCTCTTTTAAAAAGAACTGGATTCATTATGTGCAGGAAGCATTAGGGCTTGCCATTTTTATGATATCTGCGTGTTTTTTTAGCGCTTTGTTTTGGGGTAATGATCCTTCATTTCACATTGCCATTAATAATTTGATGCTGCGCAATATTATTACCGGCATGTTAATGGGTAGCACGGCGTTGCTTATTTTTTATTCTCCGTTTACAGCTCCTTCCGGTTCACAAATAAATCCTGCCGTTACTGTTACCTTTTTACGCTTGAACAAAATGTGTTCCTGGGATGCTTCTTTTTATATCATCTTTCAGTTCATCGGTGGAACGCTGGCTGTATATCTAATGGCCGCACTCCTGGGCAATTCACTAACAACTCGACCAGTAAACTTTGCGGTTACCATCCCCGGTAAAGATGGTGTCACCGCCGCCGCAATAACAGAATATATTATCGCCGTCATCATGATGACAATGGTTCTGTTTACATCAGAAAATAATTCTCTAAAGAAATATACTAGAATTATCGCCGGTTGTTTTGTGTGTCTATATGTAATCTTTGCAGGGCCGGTATCCGGTTTCGGAATGAACCCTGCGAGAAGCTTTGCCAGCGCGCTTCCTGCACATACTTACACGGCCTTCTGGATTTATATGTTGATCCCCTTTGCAGGAATGTTGAGCGCTGCAGAAGCATTTCTTTTTATTAAGAGACGAGGGGAAGTCGATGAAAATGGAATTACTAAATATTTATCAAATAAAATTTAAACTCATGAAAGGTTTTGTACGTATAGGAATTATATACTGCGTTTCTCTTTTCTTTAGCACATTAATTATTGCACAAGTAAAAAGAGTAGACGCACCGGGCTTTACTGTAAAAGATATGCATACATCTGTAAAATTTTATGCTGAAGTATTAGGTTTTAAGAAAGTAAGTGACCACGAATTTAGTGGTGAAGATTATGAAAAACTGGAAGGAATATTTGGTCTTCATGTCCGTGTAGTACGAATGCAACTCGGTGATGAGCAAATTGAACTGACTGACTATTTAACCAGTGGCGGCAGAAGCATTCCGGAAAATGCAAAACCCAACGACCTTTTCTTTCAGCACATAGCCATTGTAGTTAGTGACATGCAAAAAGCATACGCCCAATTAAAAAAATATGACGTTGAGTTCGTTAGCACCGCTCCGCAAACGCTTCCTAAAACCATCATCGGAGCTGAAGGCATTAAAGCATTTTATTTTCATGATCCCGACAATCACAATTTGGAACTAATCTATTTTCCAAAAGGAAAAGGGCAACCGAAATGGCATCACGATAGCTATCGGGACAATAATGGGAAAATTTTCCTGGGGATTGACCATACTGCTATTGGCATCAGCAACACAGAAAGCAGCCTTGCTTTTTATCAAGGTATTTTAGGTATCGACCGCAAGGGCGAGAGCTTCAATTTTGGAACCGAACAGGAGCACCTCAACAATGTAGAAGGCGCAAGTTTGCATATAACGGGGCTGCGGTCTGCGGCAGGCCCCGGGATTGAGTTTCTGCAATATTTAAAACCGGGTGCAGGAAAACAATATCCTCCGGATACAAAAGCAAATGACCTTTGGTATTGGCAAACCACTTTAATTGTCGACAATGCCAGGACATTTTATGACAAACTAAAAAGTGCTCACTATTCTTTCGTTTCAAAAGAACTGGTGACGATTAAAACCAACAAGACTGTAAGTAAATCATTTATTGTAAAGGATCCCGATGGGCATGCCATGATGATCGTCGAAAGACAAAACCAGAATCACAATTAATTTTTACAACCAATACAACTCTATGTCTAAGATATTTTTATTTACGCTTGTTTTATTTATTGCAGCTTTAAATGCTGATGCGCAGGGATGCAGCGATGCAGGGGTGTGTACCATTCATTCCATTAAAAATAATACGATGAAGGCTGATGAAAACGATAGCTCGAAAAATGAAGTTGTTGTTGGTTTTAATTTTGGAAAGGGCGAAAGATCAATTTCGTATTACACATCGGAAGTTGAATACACAAGAACTATCGCAAAACAGATTTCTCTAACCGGCAAAATTGAATACACTGCCATCAACGGTGAACTTGCCCACGTCAATGGCGCGGGTGATTTGTTCTTGTCCGTTAATCATTCCTTCGACACAAAAAAGAAATGGCAGAAATCTTTCGTGGTTGGTTTTAAAATTCCTTTCGATGATGCCAACACCGGCAAGAACGGCATTTTTCTTCCGATGCCTTATCAGACAAGTTTGGGCACCACAGATCTCGTTCTTGGTTTGAACTTTATGCATGAGTCCTTCGGAGCAACCATCGCTGTGCAGCAACCCTTAAAGCCTGTCAACGGCAATAGTTTTTTACCAGAAAATTATTCCTCAATTCCGCTCGCGGCGAAATACTTACCCACCAATGAATTTTCAAGAAAAGGTGATGTACTGGTAAGGCTCTCCTACGACTTCGACATCAATAAAAAGTTTTCAATAAGGCCCAGTCTTCTTTCTATTTATCACGAAGCCAACGATACTTATCTCGATGGAAATAAAGTGAGAAAAGAAATTGTCGGTTCAACCGGATTTACTATTAACGGAAATTTGTTTCTCCAATATGAGCTGAATAAGACAAGTGGGTTTGAACTTTCATTCGGAGCGCCTTTTGTGGTTAGAGATAAAAGGCCGGATGGATTAACCCGCCATTTTGTTGCGGCGCTCGATTACAAAATCAAATTTTAAAAGCAGCTATGCTTCAATAAAAAGATACGGCAAATCAGAAACAAAAAATTATTCTTGTCTCCAAAGTCTTACCAGGAAAATATTAATTACGGAATTGTAATATCAAACTATTATACAGCGTATACAGAACAGATCTTTCAAAATAAAAGCTGTTATTGGCGGGAAGTCGTTGAATCTTATTTTCAGCTGCAAAGTATGTGTTGGTGGCTGCGTAGTTTCTTTCATCATTCTTCTGAATAATTGAATTTGTTCGTATACAAAGAGCAAAAAAAATAACCACTAAAGTCAAGGGTCTTTTGTAGTCGTATCTTTTATGTAACATAATTTTATTCTAATTCTGTAAAAGTAACATCACCATCAATAAATAGATGTCCGGCAACAGACAAAGAAAAAAAGAAGGGGCATAAAATCCAGATTCCGGTTTACACGATGTCAAAAAATTTGAATCTTATGCAGAAACGTATAAACTCTTTTCCTATGTTTTTTGAGAATCACTACGAATTTATATATGCTTGAACTACATGGTAACAAAAATTTATTTTCACAATTATTAAATTTAAATTTGATAAAAATTGATTCTTCGCCCAAAGCAACCTTTTGCTTTCCTGTTGCGTTTAGCGTGTTCCCTATTTTATAAACCCAATGTTCTCATTTTATAAATTGAAACATGGAACTGATAGAACGAGATGGATTTTTGGAATTATTGCAAACGCAATTTAAAAATATTGCCTTTGGTGAAGGGCATTGTGTCTTTGTAAGTGGTGAAGCCGGTATTGGTAAAACTTCCCTGGTTAAAGTATTTTGTAAAGAACATAAAGACGATTGCCATATTTACCAGGGGGCATGCGACGCATTGGTTACGCCCCGTCCGCTTGCGCCGCTTTATGACATTATCTGGCAGGTAAACGGTAACCTGTGGCCAAACAGCCAAACCCTTGAAAAACGAGGCGAATTGTTCGCAGCAATGTTTCGTGAACTAGCTAATCAAAATCAGAAAACAATTATTGTATTTGAAGACATTCATTGGGCTGACGAAGCGACGCTTGATTTCATAAAATTTTTTGCAAGGCGAATTACACAATTACCATGCCTCTTCATTCTTACTTTCCGCGACGATGAAAGTACTGGTCATTCTCCCGTTCGTAATGTGTTTGGACAACTTCCTCCAGATAGCTTTACAAGGCTGCATCTTACACCTCTTTCAAGGGAGGCCGTTAACAATATGGCGATGGCAAGGGGCTACAATGGTGAGGACGTATTTACCATCTCCGGGGGAAATCCATTTTACGTAAACGAAATTCTTGCGAGTTATAGTCCGGGCGTTCCGGAAAATATTAAAAATGCTATTCTTGATGTGTATGATCGGCAGGAAGAGGGTACAAAACATGCCTGGCAAATATTTTCGGTGATTCCCGAAGGATTAGAAATTAATCGTTTTGCCAAACTTAAATCTTCATGGAACGAGGCAATGGACCATTGCTTTGCATTAAAAATCATCATCGTAAAAAACGACAGAATCTTTTTCAAACATGAGTTGTACCGGAGAACTATCGAAACGTCTCTTTCACCATTTAAGCGCATCGAATTAAATAAAGTAATACTCGATTTGTTTCTTTCGTCTTTCGAGGCAGAAGGTGAGATTGAGCGCATTCTCCAATACGCAAAAAATGCAAACGAAAATAAATTAGTGGTGAAATATGCACCCATTGCGGCACGCCGGGCTGCTTGTGTGGGAGCCCACATTGAAGCTTCAAAACTATTTTTGACAGCTATCGAATGTTCGGAAAATGATGATGAAAATCAACTATCGGAATTTTATGAGGCTTATGCTTACGAATGCTACCTTACAAATCAAATTAAAGAAGCAATAATTTATACCGGAAAATTACTTCAACTTATAAAAGAGAAAGATAATACAGAAAAAACAGGCAACTGCCTTCGTTTTTTATCACGCTTATGGTGGCTCGATAGTAACAGGAAGAATGCTGAAAGCTTTGCCGGGCAGGCCGTTGATTTATTGAAGAATCAACCTTCATCTCCGGCAAAAGCAATGGCATTTAGCAATATGTCCCAATTGAAGATGTTGTTTGATCAGCCTGGTGAAAGTATCACCTGGGGAGAAAGAGCGATTGAGATAGCCAGGGAGTTAAGTGACGAAGAAGCGCTTGCTCATGCGTTGAATAATGTTGGTTCAGTGCAAATGAATTTACCATTGTTAAAAGAACAAGGTGTAACCCTTTTACAGGAAAGCCTCACAATTTCCTTAAAAAATTCTTTCCATGAACATGCTGCCCGGGCTTATTCAAATCTGGGAAGCAATGCGGTGAAAATGAGAGATTATGTTTTTGCAAAAAAAATATTGGATGATGGCATTCAATACTGCGAAGAAAGAGATCTTGATTCCTGGAAATTGAATATGCTATCGTTGAAAGCACACGTATGCCTTGAAACCGGTAATTGGATTGATGCTTACGACATCGCTGATTTACTTCTTAAAACTGAGGACAAACCAAGGGGATTTAAAATCGGCGCTCTTATTGTACTCGGAACAATAAAAATGCGAAGGGGCGATGAAGACGCTATAAACCTGCTGCTCCAGGCAAAAACAAAAGCTTTTGAAATGATGGAGTTGCAAAGAATTATTCCGTCGTTAATTGCTTCATTGGAATACGAATGGCTGACCGGAAAAAATTTCGTTGAGAGTAACGAACTGGACATTATTAAAAATATGATTCAAAAGTCAATCGATTTGGCCGGCAAGAGTGAGTGTGCTTTTTGGATGTGGAAAACAAGAAAATATAGAATCGTGTTAGACAATTTGTACGAGCCTTATGAGCTCTTTAATTCCGGAAAATTAGAAAAGGCAGCTGAATTTTGGGAAAAAAAGCACTGTCCTTTTCAACGGGCATTATTTTTATTTGAAGGAACCGAAGTCGATAAGAAAACTGCACTCTCAATCTTCCAACAATTAGGTGCTAATGCCATATCAGAAAAAATAAAAATGGAAATGCGGGCTATTGGGATCAAAAAAATTCCAAGAGGATTAAGAGAAAGCACCAAAAACAATCCGGCCCAGCTTACAAATCGTGAACTTGATGTTTTGCATCTTTTGCAAAAGGGGAATCAAAATAAAGAAATCGCCGGGTTGCTCTTTATTTCTCCAAAAACTACTGACCATCATATTTCAAACATCCTCTTTAAACTCGATGTAAACTCAAGAGCGAAAGCAGTTACCGAGGCCGTCCGCCTGGGCATTTTAAAATAGGCAATTATCCCTATATGCTTTCAAAGTTCGGGTGATAGCTTTATAGTCAACTAAAATTATTTAAATGAAAAAGTTTATTATTGAAAGAAACGTGCCGGGCGCTGGCAAAATGACCACTGAAGAATTACAGGCCATTTCCAGTACTTCTAATGCCGTTATATCCGTGATGGGCAAACCTTATCATTGGGTTGAATCCTTTGTTACCGACAACAAAATGTATTGTATTCACGAAGCGGACAACGAAAACGACATTCGTGAACATGGAAAGTGTGGAAATTTTCCCGTCGATGGCATTGAAGAAATAAAAGCTGTTATAGGTCCGGCAACTGCTAAAGATTCGCGATGATGCCAATCAGTTACTCTACTGCATTCCGTTGTGGTTAAGAAATAAAATCGTTTCGCGAGAGGCTAATGTCAGCTACAAGCGTAGCAATAATTGTTCGTGACAATGATAAAGAAAAAAATACCTAATCAACAATGACGTTCAAACCGGGTTTCCCAACCAAACTGCATAAAGAAGCAGCCGGGTTAATTAGAGATTACTTCCAGGCAACTAGCCAGGTGGACACAGTCCTGGCTGTAAATTCCTGTGCCAGGGGACAAGCAGTGCCTGAAAGTGACCTTGACTTTGCGATATTGACGAAACCCGACACCACACAGATTGAAATAATAAATATTAAAAGCTCATGGCAAATCTATTTGGAAACACAGCCTGTGCTTTTAAAATACAAACAGTCAAACCAATTCGCACAATTGCACCTGGATATAATTGATGGAAATTACAAACCGACAAGCCTGGAAAAAGGAGAGCCAATTGATTATTTTGAAATTGAAATTGGAAACCAGATTTGTTATGCTGCGCCTATGGATAATGCTGGGCCGTATTTTAAAGAATTACAAAGTAAATGGCTGCCTTATTATAACGAAGGACTTAGACT
>NZ_JBMQQG010000222.1:0-3115 GCF_057362405.1 Ginsengibacter sp. | reverse complement strand
TATAAAAATGATGCCGGCCAAAATGAAAACTACCAGTATCAAACCAATCCATGCGCTCGCCAAATGTTTGTTAGCAGATAATGCAAAAAGAATTACTACGGGAAAGCCAACAAGAAAAACAGTGAACAACCCGGCGAAAGCGTACAATCCACTGGCCTGGTGGATTTGTGTTTTATTGAACTCTCTTTTTCTTAGTTGCGATGGAGTATAGGCCAAAGCGCTTACGCCACCTGCAGGTAAAAAAATACTCAGGAAATTTCTCTTTAAAAAAAGTTCGATGGCGTCGACCCATTTCAGAGGGAGGCCGATCGAAAAGAAGCTGCTTACATACATGCCGCTTTGAAGAAGTATGTAGACAAGCGTTACAATAACACCGGTAATTAACCAGCTGCCATTGGCATTTTCGATGTTTGGAATAATTTGCAGTAATTCTCTACGCTCACTTCTGAAAAAAATAAATGCCAGCAATATCATTAGTACGGCAAGTATCTCTCTCCAATATAATTTGGCAGAAAATGACCTAATCTTTTTATATAAAACCGGGAAACTCAGGAGCTTTTTGCTGTAAAGATATGCAAACAAAAATTTGAGATATTTAAAGAGATCGTTATAAATTTTTATTAATCTGCGGCCTGAAAATAGTAACGAATCATTAATTTTATAGGGGCAAATGATATAATATTATTATGATTGAATGTTAAAAAAAATATTATGGTAGAAAATAAAAAGCGGGTAGGCGTACTTCATGCGGAAATTACTGAATGGAAGAGCAATGTAGAATTAATAAGAGCTGAGATCCTGATTTTTCAGAAACAACTTGGCGGCGTTGTGCGGAAAAATAGTCATGAAGAGGCGCTGAAGGGAGTGGAACATTTTCAAAACCAGTTTATAAGGCAATTGGAAGTATCTGATGAATTATTTCATGAATTGAAAGCCGCGGACCGTAAACTTGCACGTGCCGCTGATATCGGAACAGATACTGAATCTATCTATGTGGAAGATAATGTAGCATTAAGAAGCAGCGCTGAAACTTATGAGAAATTATTTCATGAGTTAAAAAATGAGTTTCATTTGTTTTTGGAAAAATGGATGTGAGAAGGAGCAATTTTTTTATTTAGCTGTTACAGTAAAACTTCCTGTTGCAACACCCGCAAGGCCATCATTAGAAATTCCCTGAATAAATACGACATACTTACCCGATATATCAGACGTATAAAATGAAATATCCGCTTTCCCGTTTTTAGTTTTTACATCCGGCGACCAATATAAAACATTCCTGTAATCGGGCTTACGGCTTAGTAACTGCTCATTAGTTTCATATTGAGGCGAATAAAATTCTCTTTGTAACTGAAGGCCGTCGTATTCAACTACCAGTGAATTGGGATCAAGCTGATAACTTTCAAGATCACCATTATAAGTGCCGTAACTTACGATGCCATCATAATGCTGGTCGCCCTTAAAAAACTTTGCAGTTATCACATCAACCTTTTGAATTTTTAACGGATCCATGGCAATTATTTTATCTACATTAAAAACGGGCACGCCGTCCAGTAAGACCAACGGATCGTCATTAAAATAGGTTACATAAGGTTCATCAAAAACTTCGTACCGGAAATTTTTATCTCTCTTCTTTACGTGAACTTCTTTTACATATTCTCTCATTACTTCTTCCATAGTTGGAAATCTCGTGTATGCGTCCAGGTAATATTGCCTGGAAGGCTTTCCATAAAAAGCAGTTGTATCGAACGACACTGGTAACGTAAAATTATTTTCTTTCTCCGGCTCATAGATATCTTGCGCCTGCGCTCCAATACTTCTCAATAAAATATCGTTGGCACGGGAAGGTGTTACAGGAACAGGGCCGATGGGTATATCATCATATTGCTCCGAAAAAGGTTTGTCTACAAAAACCCGGTAGTTGCTATCCGCCGCATCAGTTTGGGCAATCAGTTCCCGGTTGCCATAAAATTTTTCAATATTAAATTGTATTGAACCATCTTTTGACGTAGTGGTATTCGCAAACTTAAAATGTTTGCCCGGCACTGAAAGATAGACCGTAACGCCGGTATCGGGTAAACTGCCTGTTTTTGGCGATATCCGTCCAGTAATAATATGCCCTTCATATTCGGGTAAATAAGTAAAAGATGGTTTTTTGTTACTAAGAACATCTTCCCATTTAAATCTGCGCCAGCCCTGTGTAAGCATTAGGTTATCTGTTGCCTTATCAACGTCAGCTCCGGCGTTTTCAAAATAGTAACCGGGAGATTCAATAACACCATTTAGATCGGAAGTAAGCCAGAGATAATTTATTAGATTGACTTTTTGTTCAACTTGCAACGAATCTGTGAGGTAAACAGCGACCGACATATCTGCGCTTGTGGTACTACCGTTAGTTTCAAAGGTTGATAGTTTTAAATCAACTTTTTGCCTTGGTTCTTCTGCAGCAATAATATCTTCCAGTTTTATGGCCAACACATTGGTTGGTTTTTTAAAATAAAGTCTTTCACATACCGGTTGCTTTTCTTCATTAAAAAGGGTTAGTTGCGAAATGCCTTCGCCAAATTCTGATTTGCTGATCCTAAAAACCGTATGTCCATTAATTAGCGATTGCATTTTTGCAAACTTTGTTGAATGCCTTGTGTGGGCAAATAAAAAGACACTGTGTTCCGTTTCGATGTTGCAGGAAATATCTGCAGAAAGTGTGCTGCCTTCATCTGCCAGATGCATTACCCAGCCGCTATTATAAATTCCGGGAAGGTCTTTCGTCACCAATGAGCTATTCACTTTTATTATTGCATGATATTTATGGCCCTGTAAAGGAGTAAAAGCGAACGTTCCCATACCAAAGTGTTCCGTTTCAAATTCCGCAATTGTATCATTCTTTTCATTCACTACAGTTCCACTTGCGGCCAAGCCTTCACCGTATGCATTTGTAATTTTATAAGCAACCGTGTTCGGGAAATTATAAACTAAATTTCCTCCCTCCGGAAAGAATCGTATATGATTTGCTGTATCGTCATCTGCTTTAATATTCTCTGGTCCTTTATTAGGATTGATAATACTTATGGTTTGTTCAAAATAAAACCGGGGATCGAAATTTTTCATCCAGTTGGTA
>NZ_JBMQQG010000221.1:0-32841 GCF_057362405.1 Ginsengibacter sp. | reverse complement strand
ATGGCTTTTTCCTCCAGGCTATGGTTATTTTTTTAATAACGGGATTGGTTTGCACAAGTCGCCTGATAGTTAGTGATCACCGCTCGTTAGATATCTATACCGGAATATTTTTTGGCATCTTGTGCCAGGTTATTGCAACCTTGTTTATCGGGTTAGCCACATAAATTAATTCCTTTAACCCCGCAAACCAATATTTATTTTATGGGAGTTATCATAAATGAATAACTATAATTTTTATAATTGAGGCGATATTGCTTTAAAGGCCATGTTCCCCAGGAATTAACACCACCAACACCTGTTTGTTCCAGGTCAATATTTAAGTTTGTCAGGTCTCTTTCTTTTAATTCACCGAAATGCCTATTATGTTTTTCAAGTCCATCATCCAGATCTTCGTCAAGATAATGACGGGCGGCAATATTTAAAACCGTATCACCAATAATAAATAAACCGGTTCCTTTTTCATTGGTTAGCTTAACCCATCGCACATCTGTTTTATTACCGGATTCCTGTGGTCGCACGTAATCATGAAACTGATCATGCACGCTCATTGTATATAGTCCCACAAAAGCATCATCCTTGCGGTCCCAATAATTTTCTGAAGGACCGCGGCCATACCACTGCATTTGGTTGTATTCTTTCGGCAACATCATTTGCATTCCAAATTTAAATAGCATCGGTTCCTCCTTCGAACTATCTGCCTGCATTGATTCGGTTACTTTAATTACGCCGTCACCATTTAATTGATAATTGATATCAAGATAAGCAAATACATCAGGCAGCGAATAATGCATGTTTACTTGTATGTTTTTATTATTGGAAGAATCAATCGTAAAACCAAGAAGTGTATAAGTGTGGCTGGCTCTTTTCCAGTTCAACAACTTTACCTGGAGGTCTGCACCGAAATCATTGTCCGTTGGCGGTCGCCAGAAATTAGGTTTCAAATCAAACCCTTCTTTAAGAAAATTGTTCCCGTTAACACTGTATTCGTGCAACAGGCCATCATGCCTGCTAAAGTTAAATTTCACGCTTTCATTGCTTACGTCAATTATACTATCGGTAACCCGTACCCGTAAAATTGACGATGCAGGAACTGAGGCAACATCTCCTAAATGACTATATAACGTTAATTGATCCTTTGCAATTTCCCAACCCGCTGGCAAAAGGCCTTCCACTGATTTTGTTTTATAATATACATTTAGAAAAATTTCTTTGTAGCCAACACGAGGTAAACTGTAATGCAAATCAACCAATACTGAATCGTGCGGAGCAATCTGCAAAGATGCAACGGTACCTTTTTTAATAACATTTCCATCGGCAACTAACTCCCAATTTAATGTTACGTTATCGAGGTTTTTAAAGAAATTTTCATTGTAAACTTTAATCTTGCCCACCATTATGTCGGCGGGATAAGTGAGTATATCCTGGTACTCTTTCTTTACTTCCAGCATTTGAGGATGCAGGCTGCGGTCTGGAGCCACAAGGCCATTGCAATTAAAATTTTGATCGCTTGGCATTTCAACACCATAGTCTCCACCATAAGCCCAGATGGTATCTCCGCGATCTGTGATTTTTTGAAAACCCTGGTCCACAAAATCCCAGATGTAACCGCCCTGCATGCGTGGGTAATATTTACGAATCGTATCCCAATAGTCATTGAAATTACCGTCCGTGTTGCCCATAGCATGCGCATACTCCACTAATATAAATGGCTTATGATTACTGCTGCTATCATATTTTACATGATTCACCATATCTTCCGGTGAAGGATACATCGGGCAAAAGATATCAGAGTAAGATGTTGCACTGGCTGGTTCATATTCTACCGGTCTTGATGGATCACGGTGTTTGATCCAGTCATAACATTTTTCAAAATTGATTCCCATTCCCGCTTCATTACCCATCGACCAAACGATTACGCTTGCATGATTTTTATCCCGTTCTACAGCACGGGAATCGCGTTGAAAATGTTGCAAAAACCAATCGGGTTTTTTAGATAAAGAATTAGCGCCAAAACCCATTCCGTGCGATTCGAGGTCTGCTTCATCTACCACGTACAATCCATATGTATCGCATAGCTGGTACCAGTAAGGATCATTAGGATAGTGGCACGTACGAACAGCATTGATATTATTTTCTTTCATGATTCTGATGTCCTGTTCCATGCGTTTTTTACTAATATACTGCCCCGTAAGCGGATCCATTTCATGCCGGTTAACACCCTTTATTAAAATGGCCTTTCCATTTACATATAATACGCCGTCCTTTATTTCAACTTTTCTAAATCCTGTTTTTTGAGGAATCACTTCAATCGTTTGTCCTTTTCCGTTAGTTAGGGTTGTAAGTACCGTATATAAATACGGCGTTTCTGCCGACCACTTTTTGGGATCGTTCATTTTTATAATTACATTTTTAAATGCTACAGAATCTGACAGGCTCACAGACGCTTCACCAACGGGCGCTCCTGTTGGATCCAACAATTCAAATGAAGCCTTATAGCTTTTTAATGCCCTGTCATTATTATTTAAAAAATCAAGGCAGATATTTAATTGTCCGTTCACATAATTATCGGTTAAATCAGGGATTATCTGTACAT
Organism: Ginsengibacter sp.; assembly: GCF_057362405.1. Taxonomy (NCBI): domain Bacteria; kingdom Pseudomonadati; phylum Bacteroidota; class Chitinophagia; order Chitinophagales; family Chitinophagaceae; genus Ginsengibacter; species Ginsengibacter sp. The sequence goes on along the minus strand of NZ_JBMQQG010000221.1, from coordinate 30,248 downwards.
CACGAATGTGAACGGGGTTACGGGCATACATAAATACATCACGGTTAACACCGGCGAGCCGCCACATGTCCTGGTCTTCAATATAGCTGCCATCGCTCCAGCGATACACCTGGAAGGCTAATAAATTTTTTTGCCCGGGTTTTACAAATTTTGTGATATTGAATTCCGCAGGAAGTTTACTGTCTTCGCTATAACCAACCCATTGGCCATTCACCCACAAATAAAAGCAGGAGCGTATGGCACCAAACTGAATGTAGATGTCTTTGCCCTTCCAGCTTTTATCGATCATTACTTCCCTGCGATAAGATCCAACAGGATTATATTGATGGGGCACATGCGGAGGGTTTGGTTTCATCAGGTAATCAAAATCGTAACGAATATTGGTATAGATGGGAATACCATATCCATTTACTTCCCATGTAGCGGGTACTTTAAAATTATTCCAATGACTATCGTTATAATCCGTCTTCCAAAATCCTAAGGGGCGGTCGTCTGGTTTATCTACCCAATTGAATTTCCATTCTCCATTTAGTGATTGAAAATACTTTGATTCAACAGGATCGTTCTTTAATGCCAGGTCTTTATTTTCATATGCAAAATACGTGGCATGCATCGGTTCACGATTGAATTCATTTTTAAATTCATCTTCCCAAAACGCTGGCGGTTCCTGGGATTGAGCCAATAGTTGGACAAAGCATAATATTAAAATAGGGAGTATGGATAATTTCCTCATTGGGATTTAATTTTGCTATAATAAAATATTTGAAATAGTTTTATAAATGACTGAGAAATCAACTGAAATTTTTCATCTTCTTGTTATTTAAAATTTTTTCTTTTTTCATGGAGGATTCCCTGAAAACAGGAATGGGTTCTAAAATGATTTTCCGATGCACTGGTTCATTTTTTTCTTTTCCGGAAATTAATTCCAATAATAATTTAATTGATTCTTTTCCCATTAATACAGTTTGCTGGTCAATCGTTGACAGCCCGGGGGTAATATGTTCGCCAAAGTGCTCATTTGCAAAGCCAAAAATACCAACCTCTTCAGGAATCTTTATATTTCTTTCTTTCAATTCTTTAATCGCTCCGAGTGCTGTAAAATCTTCCACAGCAAAAATGGCATCGGGTGGGTTTGGCCTTTCAAAAAAATATTTTATAGCTTCTTTTCCTGATTCTATTGAAATATTACCAACATAAATTAAACTTTCGTCAAATGGAATATTATTCGCTGCTAATGCTGCCATGTATCCCTTTAACCGCGTATTCCAAATACTTATTATATGCTGTGACGCTGAAATATGGGCAATTCGTTTGTAGCCTTGTTTAATCAAATGCTCAGTTGCCAGAAATGCACCTTTAAAATCATCGATACCAACAGACGGGAGATCTAAATGATCGTTTATACGATCAAAAATAACCAACGGAATTTTTCTTGCTTTTACCTCCAGGAAATGAGAGAAGTCAATGGTGTTTTTTGCGATGGAAGCTAATATACCATCTACTCTTGCGCTTAAAAATGTTTCAATCCCTTTCGCTTCGTGATACATGTCTTCATCTGATTGATAAATAAGAACATTGTATCCATTTAAGTTAGCGATGCTTTCAATTCCATGAACAACAGATCCAAAAAAATTAATTTCTACGCTTGGAATAATAACGCCGATTACATAGGTTTTGCCGGATTTAAGAGAAGCGGCTATGGTGTTTTTTTTATAGTTTAGTTGCGAGGCTGTTTTTTTAACGGCCTCCTTTGTTTGAAGACTAATACCAGGATGATTGCTCAATGCACGGGATACCGTGGCCGGCGTTACGTTAAGCCTTCTCGCAATATCACTTATCGTTACCTTATGTTTCAATTAAGTGATTTGATTATTTTTTGCAGTGTCCATATCGATATTCATTTATAGCCAGATATTTCATTTTAATTTATAAGCTTTAACATCTCCCTGGTTAATGCCAAATAATAAATTGTTGTTTATATTAATTACACTGCGCACATCTCCCCGGATATGAAACCCGGATTGCTGCTGGTTTATATAATTGAAACTGCCCTTGCCGTCGCCTTTTAAAAGAACCCCGTAGTTCGCATCGCTTTTTCCAAAACGTAAGCGGGCATGATTAATATTGCCGCATAAAAGCAAGTCAGCGTTTCCATCTTTATCATAGTCTAGTTCCGTAATTGTAAATACCGGTGACATCTGTGCCTGCAACGGTAATGCCTTTTCATGAAACTTTCCATCAGCGCCCAATTCAAAAAAAGCAGTGTTTAGTTCATTAGCCTGAAGATGCTTTGCATCTTTCATTTCTTCGTCTGTGAAAATATCTTTCATTGTTGCATCGGCATAACTTTTATAATTAGGAAAGCGGTGATGAATAACAGGAACCTGGTTAATAATTTCATCCCTGGTTACATAAGGATAGCTTTTATGCTGAATATAAAAGCAAAGAATTGGGTCTACGGTGCCATTGTTGTCAAAGTCTTTATAATATAACTCTGCTGGTTCTTTATCACTTACCCGGCATTGAGAATTTAATCCAAAATTTCCGATAACAATGTCAGGCCTGCCATCATGATTAAAGTCGTTTATTAATAATTTATTCCACCAACCACTGTAAGTTTTATCAAAATAATTTATTGTCTTATTTTCAAGGTGTCCATTAATATTAATGAATACACTCACCGGCATCCATTCACCAATTACTATCAAATCACTTTTACCATCGTTATTTAAATCTGCCCAGGCAGCATCGGTTACCATTCCAATTTTTTGCAGTTCAGGAGCCAATGATTCAATGTTGTTTTTAAAATGACCTTTGCCATCGTTAATAAGCAGGTAACTATCGGGAATTTCAGGGTAACGGCCGGGAATCACACGACTTCCCACGAACAAATCAGGATATCCATCATCGTTAATATCAGCCACACGAACACAGATACTGCTGGTATGCATTACTGGCAAGGCATCGGCTTTTTTAGTAAAATTTCCTTTGCCATCATTAATATATAATCTATCCTGTAATAATGAATCGTCCGGCATATAATTATCATATCCGCCACTGCATACATATAGATCAATAAAACCGTCCCCATTTGCATCAAAAAACAACCCGTCCACATCCTCACTCATTTTGTCTGCATCAAAGGCTGGTTCAGGTTTTCTAATAAATTGCCCGTTTTTTTGTTGGAGGTATAATGCGGATGCCTGCCCGTTTCCGCCGCCTGCAAATACATCTTTCAATCCATCGCCGTTTACATCCGCCTCGGCCAGGCAGGGGCCAAAAAATGACATTGGGTTTACCAGTAGAGATTGACGTAAGAAATCATTGACAGTATTAGACTGATCTACGAAATCTACAGGTGATTTTACTTCCTTAAATATGGTCGGATGTAATTTAGAGACCGGGCGACCGGGTAGGGCGTTTTCTTCATCTAAAGTGATAAGTTGATCTGCATTAACGTGCGTAATGATCTGCTCTTTCCCGTCAATCCATATTATTTGCAGAGAATCAATTTCTTTATCGGCTCCTAATCCAAAATGTAATATAGGTGATACGCAGGACTGGAAACCTCTTGCGGGCATTTGTTCCAGGTATTGTTGCTTCCCTTTTGTATAAATAGTTACTTTTGCACCAATGCCCTGGGTATTTTGCTTTTCGCCTTTTAATTTTATTTCTAAATAATTATTTTTTAATTGTCGGTTAGTTTCATTTTCATAAACAAATGCAGGCTTGTTTATATTATTAACTATCAAATCCAGATCACCATCATTATCCAAATCGGCATAAACAGCGCCGTTGCTGTTGGATGGCAAATTAATTCCCCAATCTTTACTCACATCAGCAAAAGTAATCCCGCCTGAGGCGGGACCATTATTTTTGAATAAGTAATTAATAACATTGGAGGAAGGCATGCTATCTATTAACGCCAGCACATCGCTTTTCTGTAATCTTTGCCTGCTTTTTTCAAAATCATTCATGTAGTTAATGAAATCCATATTAGTAAAATCCCGCAGATAACCGTTGGTTACAAAAAGATCTTTCCACCCATCGTTATTGTAATCTGCAAACATAGGACACCAACTCCAGTCTGTATTTGAAATACCAGCTAATTGCCCGGTTTCGCTAAAGGTGCCATTACCATTATTAATTTGCAGCATATTGCGCATATATTGGTAATAAAATCCTGATTGAAGAGCCAGATCGAATTTTCCATAGTTATCCGGGGATACTAATAATTTTTGCCTGTGATTGTCAGCAGGCAGCATATCTAACGTAAAAATATCCGGCAGGCCGTCATTATTAATATCGGCCACATCATTTCCCATCGAAAATTCGCTGGAATGTCCGAGGCTTTTTTGCAATACATCAGTAAATGTTCCATTGTGATTATTAACGTAGAGATAATCAGGAACCAGGTAATCATTGGAAATATAAATATCCTGCCAGCCATCACCGTTTAAATCAGCTATACCAGCACCAAGTCCATAAGTTAAGGCTGAACTGCTCAATCCAGACTTTTCTGTAATGTCTGTAAAATGATTTTTATCGTTTCTAAATAATCTTATACCGGTCATAGGATTGGAACGTTTCAGAATCATCGAAGTAACTGAATCATCCAACACCGGCAATGAATTAGGATTGTGATTTAATAATAACACATCCAAATCTCCGTCACGGTCATAATCAAAAAAATAAGCTTGCGTGGTATAAGAAGAATCTGCTAATCCATATTGTTGCGCCTGCTCACTAAAATGGGGGATACCATTGTTATCATTTCCCTCATTAATAAATAACTGATTCATTCTTTTTGCAGCGGGTAGTTTGCCGGAATAACAAACATATATATCCAATTTTCCGTCACCATTTACGTCTGCCATGGTTATACCTGTTTTCCAGGGACCGGGTCTTGCCGCAACACCGGCTACAGCAGTAATATCCTGAAACTGCATGCCACCCTTATTCAGATACAATTTATTATCGCCAAGATTACTTGAAAAATAAATATCCTGCAAGCCGTCGTTATTCACGTCTCCTACAGCAACACCGCCGCCATTATAAAAATATTCATAAAGCAAGACGTTGGTGTTTAACCCTTCTACTACTGAATTATTAAAATCTATATGCGTGGAGTCGGGAGGCAACAAAGTAAATAAATGCGGACTATCGTCTTTAGAATTATTCAACCTTTTATCTCCATTATTATTGCAGGCGGCTATTAATACGCATAGTGCCACAATAGAATTCCGAACAATATTTCTATTCAAATGAATTGATTTTTAAAATTTTAAAAAACCAGATGAGCCATCCAAAAATAGCTTTTAATTATTTATCATGCAGTCAATTGAGACGATTAAACCAGGAAAATACGCACGAGTAATAACCAGGTATCCGTCTTATGTATTTGTAGCATTCACTGACTGCAGACGATTACTTTAAAAAGCGAAGGTGAACTTTGGAACCTATTTGGATTATTGTCTTTTGCATAAATATTTATTCAGCGGTTATTTTATTAGCCTTATTATTTTTCCCAACATCAATCATGCTTTAAACACTACGCCGGTATAAATAACCGGCATAGTGTTTAAAGTCATTTAATTTTATTAATAGCCCGGGTTCTGAATAAGTTTATTATTCTTTTGCATTTCATCGAGCTTGATTGGTGGGAAATACAATTTATCATTCCATGCCCGGTTTTCAACCCCGGCTTCTATATTTTGTACCCTATATATGTAATCGTAATTATTCTTGTCGTATCGGTATGTAGTGACTGTTTTGCCCGGCTTAAGCTTTCCGTTAATAACCATTATTCTTACTTTTTGTCCAAGGGTTTGCGGGGCTATCATCCATCGTCGTGCGTCATAAAAACGTTGCTCTTCAAAAAGCATTTCGATATTGCGCTCATTCTGGTACCTTGCCATGAGCGCTGCGCCACTTTCTGTAATGGCAGGCAATCCAGCCCTGAATCGGATTTTATTAAGCCATTCTTTGGCGGTTGTTTCATCACCGAGATTAAGCAGAGCTTCTATGTAATTAAATACGACTTCTGTGTACCTGATTTGAATAGATGGAATTTGTTGTTTTTGATTCATATCTACAATTCCTAAATCGTCATTTGAAAACTTTCTTATTGAATAACCGGTGCGGGTACCGTTCCAATTTTCGATAGAACTATTGCGTGTATCCAAGCCAAAATAGGTGGTTGCAGAACCGGCGGTTCCAACTTCATACGTACCGAATTGTATTTCGCCATAAGGATCTATACCGGCACCATCAGTTGTACGGGGCTTCCATTTAGCTCCATCATACAAGATAGAAGCATAAAATCTTGGTTCCCGGTTTTCGTATGGAGCTGCAGCTTCCGTCGGATTATTCCAATCGAACTTAGTACCATCCATCATCTCATAATTATCTACAAGATTCTGCGTTGGTTCGCTGGATGTCCATCCATGATAACCATTAGTAGTATTGTTCCTTGGATACCATGCTCCCCAATCATCTGTAGATGCATTAATATAGTATTTTGCCAGAATAGTTTCTTTTTCACCACCATTTCTAGATAACGCCACATTTGTGTAATCAGCAATAGCCTGTTCTTTTGTTGACGGAGCGATCAAATCCAGTTTATACCCATACTGTCCTAAATCAATCACAGCTTTAGCCGCGTCACGGGCTTTTTTCCAACGGTCAACCCTATCGCCGCTTACGTAGCCCAATAACTCAGGGTTTGAATATCCGGCAATCAGGGATGATTTTGCTTTCGCTGTCGGGATATCGTGTAAATCGCTTGCGGCGTACAATAATACTCTTGCCTTGAGGGCCATAGCTGCGCCTTTTGTAGCACGACCCAAGCCAAGTGTTTTGCCATCAAGCAGTAAGGCAGCAGAGTCGAGATCACTAACAATTGAATTTACACATTCTTCGTAAGTATTCCTTGCAATGGTAAAATCGGGATTATCTAATGCATATGGAGTTTTAATGAGAGGGACTCCTCCATAATATCGTAATAATTGGTTATAACAATGAGCACGCAAAAAATAGGTTTCCCCTTTTAAGCGGTCAACCATGGTAGGATCAAAAGTGGCTGTTGCAAGATTTTCCAGTGCAAGATTGGTAGCCCTGATACGGAGATACATCTCACCCCATTCGTAGGTATTGTTTACCCAGCCGGTAGCGCCGGGGCTCACGTTACCTTCCATTATATCTGCCCTGCCGAAATTATATAACGCATTATCACTAATGCAGTCCATACTTTCCTGGTTCAAAATACCATCATGATATACGTTGTAGATATCAGTAACAAATGCTTCCGAGAGAGATGGATCAGCCCATACCGTAGACGCAGGTGGCTTATCCAGCGGCTGCGTATTTAAAAAATCTTTGTTGCATGCCGAAAGCAAGGTGCTTATCGTAATTATTGGAATGATGCTATTAATTATTCGTTTCATTTTTGTGAGTTTTTTATAGATTTAAAGAGTAAGAGTTGCTCCCACATTAATTACCCTTGCCTGAGGATAATATTGCAGGCCGCTGTTAAGCGACTCGGGATCGAAAATATCCTGCTTCGCCCATGTTTTAAGATTAAGGCCATTAACATATATCCGCAGTCCCTTAATACCTGCCTTTTTACCTATATTATCCGGAAGCGTAAACCCTAGCTCCAAGTTCTTTAACCTTACATAATCAGTACTCATCATATAGTAGGTGTTGCGATTAGAAAAATATTGGTTGTTTCTATCCACTGTGCGAGGGTCAACTGAACTTGGGTTGTCAATCGTCCAGCGATGATCGTAAGAGTATTGCAGGTAGTTACCGATAGTACCTGATTCTGTCTGCAGGAAAAGTTCACCACCAGAAGAATTCTGGAACAAGATCGATAAATCAAAGGACTTATACTGCAATCCGATATTTAAACCTCCCTGGAAAGTAGGTGTGGTAGTCTTATCTGACCTTACCCTATCATTAGCATCTATTTTTCCATCGTTATTAACGTCTTTAAATTTCATACTGCCTGGGAAAAGTTTTCCGGCGCCACCAACACCGGTATAGTCAAGCTTATTGGCATCTACATCTTTTTGATCTTTGAAAACGCCATCGTACTGATACAGCAGCATACCATCAGGATTATTTATATCATTGGGGATAGGATGCCCGGTGGACAGTTGATAAGTCGGTCTGCCTGGTGTCTCATCCCAGAAAACGATTTTGTTTTTTGCATAACCACCGTTTACACTAATATTAAAATGCAAATCGCCGAAATGATCGTTGTACCCCACTGTAAATTCGTAACCCTTATTAGCAACCTTTCCGATATTTTCTGCAGGCAATGTCAAACCCGCACTCTGCGGTATAGACGCATTCCTGAACCATAAGATGCTCGAACGATGATTCTGGAAATAATCCAGTTCAAGCGTTAGCCTGCTGTTTAAAAAACTAGCATCCAAACCAACGTCATAATTATTGGCTATTTCCCATGTAATATTGGGATTGGGAATGCCATTTTCATGATACGCCGTGGCTACCTGGTTATTGATCACATAGCCAGAGCTGGTAATTGCATAAGTGGGCAGATAGCTATACTCTACTAGCGAACCTCGTGAGTATATTGCATCATTACCCAATTTACCCCATGAACCACGGAGTTTTAGAGAATTTACGAACCGGACATTATTCTTGAAAAAATTCTCTTCTGAAATTCTCCATCCCGCAGTTACACCAGGGAAAAATCCGAAACGTTTGGCTTCCGGGAAATTATAAGACCCATCATACCTCCATAAAAATTCAGCTATATATTTTTCCTGGTAGTTATAACCGACACGTCCAAAATAATTCAATCTTGCACGTTCCCATGCGCTGCCACCTGATTTTTGATCGACTGCGCCTCCAGCATTTAATTGGTCAATAGCCACAGAAGGAAAATACTGACGATATGCATTAAAGTAGTTAGCATTGGATGTTTCCTTGGTTACCCCCGCCAGGAATGTAACGTGGTGGTCTCCAAATTTATGATCGTAGGATAATATACCTTCTAATAATGAATTTAGCTGGTCAGTGGTGTATTCGTTAAGGGTCGGTCGAGTAGTTGGGCCTTTTTGCACCTTCGTTAAAACTGGTGTTTTCCCATCTGCCTCGTATGTTGCATAATCCCAACTATAGATGTACCATGGGGTATTCCAGGTTTTACCTTGCTGGATATACTTATCCAGCGCAACATTTCCCGTGAGTTTCAGGCCCTCTACCCAAGGTATCGTAATTTCAATTTTGCCGTTTGATTGTAAATAATAGCGCGTGTCCCTATCATAACCGGTTTGATTGGTAGTAATTACTACAGGTTGTTCCCCATTTTCAATATCCGGTCCTGGTAAACCATTAGGCCAGAAAGCAGGCTTGTATGGATAACCACGCATCAGCATTCTAAAAATAGAACCAGCGGATTTTGTTGGGAAGAACCGGTTCTCCTGACGCCCGGTCACCCCAAGAGAAGCGTTTATATATTTATTAACCTTCGCATCGAGATTTATACGAAAATCGTATTGTTTGTACCCGGTAGCCGAATGTTTGTAATACCCATCCTGGTTTTCATATCCTAAAGAAGCCAAATACTTTACGTTCTCTGAGCCGCCTGACAACTGGAGGTTATGGCGTGATTGTGGTGACCAATCTTTCAAGGTTGCTTTAAACCAATTCGTATTCGGATGTCCCCACGGGTCGGAACCATCTTTGTATTTTTGAATATCTGCAGGTTGAAAAGGAGCTGTAGATACACTACCACTTACCGGATCAGTATAACTTCCGGTTGCTTTAAAAGCCGCTGATGCATCTGCCCACTTGGAGGGATCTAACTTATATATCTCTATTTCATTGGCCATAGTAGCATATTCAACTGCATTCAGCATTTTAGGTATAACAGTAGGCTGACCCCATCCGTTATTGTAGCTGTAGGATAATTCAGGCTTGCCTGATTTACCATGTTTTGTAGTAATCAATATTACCCCGTTAGCAGCACGTGCGCCATAGATAGCGCCGGATGCATCTTTCAATACAGACATGCTTTCTATGTCAGCAGGATTTAAGCGGTCCAAACCACCGGCACGGGCTGGCACCCCATCGATAACTATTAGCGCATCGTTGCTTCCCAAAGAATTGACTCCGCGAATGTGTATAGCAGAACCATCATATCCCGGTTCACCACTGCTGTTTGTTGCAACAACACCCGGTAAGCGACCAGCCAATGAATTAGACAAATTTACAGCAGGCGATTTTTTTAGCTCGTCTCCTTTTACCTGTGCTACAGCGCCGGTAAGCGTTACCTTTTTTTGTGTACCGTACCCTACAACTACCACTTCATTAAGTTGGTTTGTTGCAGCCTTAAGATTAATAGAAAAGGTCGTTTGACCACCTATTACAACATCTTGTGGTTGGTAGCCAATTGAAGAAATTTGAAGAACCGATTTTTGATTGGGAACATCTAACGAAAAAGCTCCGTCCGTATTTGTGGTTACGCCCAGTTTGGAGCCTTTTACGGTTACAGTCGCATCGGCGACAGGACTACCTTTCTCGTCCTTTACCATGCCAGTTACATGGATTTTATTTTGAGCCTCCGCTCCAAAACTGGTAAGAATAATAAGATTGATAAAAATAAATTTTTTGAAAAAATCCCAAGTGTGTTTTTCGGTGGGGCTTATGCTATCAGGGCAATAGGCATTGATGAGTTTTCTCATAATGTAATTTTTGATGATTAAGAATTCATTGATTTTTGAAGATTAATTGTTGTTTTGACAATTAATTTTGATGGAAATTTTTTTTAAATTTTTATTACATAATTTTTTAAGTTTTTAAGGTGATTATGAAATGGGAGTTGTCTTAATTAAGATTTATTATCTGTCAAGCAGATAAATTGTTAATTTTTTTGTTACGTTCTTTTTAAATTTTACCGCTTTCTCCTAAACAAAACGCATTGCTTAAATCGCACTTAAGTGATGGAGTTTCGCAAAATTTATTTACCTCTATTTATTCTACTGAAGCCTGTGCAATCGTTTCCTATAAAACTTTCAAACTAATTTTTGACCAAAAGTCACTTTTCAATCTCAATTTATCCAGTTGATAGGTCGTGCAATCGTTTGCATAAACAAACATAAAAAAGTTTTGTGAAATCACAAAACTTTAACAAAATCTTTATTAGACGTATTTTTTTGTTTTAAAAGATTTACAGGCCTTTTATAAAAATGCAAAGGACGTTTATAACGTGTAAAAGAAAAAGAGAAAATTACAGTATTACAATGCGGTTAATTATTATCAGGATCAAATTCAAATAAATTACCCGCCTCTCCTTTTTTGCCTTCAGAACTTATATACAATTTCCCGTCTGGTGAAAAACAAATTCCTTCGGGTTGGGGCATCAGGTCTTTGTCGATAAATTGAAGTGATATGAGAACGCCGTCGTGAGAAAAAACAGCCATACATTTATTATCCCGGGTTGACAGTAAATATAAATCGTGCGTAACAGGGTGTACTGCTATTGCAGAAGGGAAGAAATCCAATTTCTCATCGGTTACTTTTTTAAAATCCTTTTTATTAATCAGGAGGAATGGATTTTTGATTAATCTTTCCTGCCCCATATCAAATTCATAGACTGCTTTTGTTGATTTTTTTGCATCAGCAATTCCAGGTTCGTCTTTGCAGGCAATCAGCAGTTTTTGTGTTACGGGATCATAGCACAGGCCTTCGGTATTATTTTCTTTCTTTAAACCGGTCTTAATTTTTTCAATTACAGGTTTGGTCTGCCAATCGGTTATTTTAAAAAGATCGCCATGGCTCCACAAAGCATATACAGTATTATTAATATAGGTCACATCTTCAATGTCAAACTTTTCCTTATCATTATCCGCAAATGGAATTGTTTTTTCAAGCGTTGCCGTTTTATCGTCAATCTTTACATAATATAAATTAGCGTGAAGGTCCTCAATAAGAATTAGGTGATTTTCATCAATCCATGTATTGCCTGAAACCTCCACCAACTGAGCCGGCAATTTCCAGGTATGGTTTGGGTTTTTGAGATCATATTTAAATTCAGTTGCATCATTTTTAAGATTTGAGTCAGATGCACTTTTCTGGGGCAGATATACAATAACGGGAGTTTTACTCTTGATGTTTTTGCCATTTTTGCAACTAAAAAAAAGCGGGAAAAGAATAAGAAGCAGATTCAAAAATGTTTTTATCATATAAAATTGTTTCAAAGGTGTAATATATATCAAATACCGGGCAGCTTTATTTTTGGAAAGTAATTTTACAAAGCTTTGTAAAAACTAAAGAAGCTACAAAATAGGATTAGGCGTGAGAATTGCAGTGAATATTTTTTGAAACAGAAATTAAACCTGTGTTATTATGAAAAGTACTTCAAACGAATCAACAGTATTAGGAGAACTGGGTTCCGCCATTGGTAAAGGGCTTATAGCAGGACTTGCAGGAACCATTGCCATAACAGCTTCGCAAATGATTGAAATGCGGATAACAAAAAGAAAATCCAGCAACGCCCCCGCCAAAGCAGTAAAGAAAACGTTGCATATTGAGGCGTCTCCCGGAAATAAAGAAGATTTATCTAATGAAGTACATTGGGTATATGGTACCTCTTGGGGAGTAATGCGTGGATTATTATCGATGGCGGGTATTACCGGGTTTGCAGCAACTACGCTGCATATGGCTTCTGTTTGGGGAACCGCAGTTACCATTCAACCCAAACTTGATATTGCGCCACCCCTTAGCGAATGGGAACCAAAAGATATTGCGATTGATTTGCTACACCACGCCGTTTATGCAATAGTGGCCGGATTGGTCTATGATGCTATTGATTGAATTTTCTTAAAATTTATTATTGATATTTTCATTAGGGTTGAGTTGAAAATATCTTGTATTCAATATTATTCTAATTCATTAAAAAATGAAATTTTAAATAATAGCTGAGCAGTATTTTATTTACCTTTAAAGTAATAAAAACCTCTGTTATGTCATGTACTTTCAATTTAGCATTGCCCGTTGCCATCGGCAGCGATCATGCGGGTTTCGAATATAAAGAAGATATCATTTCCTTCCTCGATGGTAAAAGTGTAACCTGGAAAGATTTCGGGACGTATTCCACGGATTCAGTGGACTATCCCGACTTTGCTCATCCTGTTGCAAATGCGGTTGAGAGTGGCGAAGCAAGTTTTGGAATATTAATTTGCGGCAGCGCTAACGGCGTAGCTATAACCGCAAATAAACATCAACAGATACGGGCAGCTGTTTGTTGGGAACAGGAACTGGCAGAACTGGCCCGTAAACATAATAACGCAAATGTTATCTGTATTCCCGCAAGGTTTGTAAGAGAAGGCGTGGTTGAAAGAATGATTGAAGTGTTTATGCATACCGATTTTGAAGGTGGCAGGCACAAGACCCGCGTAAATAAAATTGCTTGCGGCGCAACTATTCCCGCCCAGGCATAAACTCTTTATTTAGCGAATAAAGAGAATCGATAATACAAGTACTTTTTTCCAGGTATTTAGTTTCCTTCCGGTATTTGTAGGGTTGAAAAAAAATTGGCCGATAACAAAAAGATAACCGGACAGATTTATATAAGAAGTTTTTTGCTATCTTAAAGTTTGGTGGAAAAAAATATTGAGATTATTGACAAAACTGCAATTCCTCTTCTTAGGGTAATTGGCCCCATTCCTGCAATCTTAATAGTTGCGGGTAATATGATTGGTACCGGCGTATTTAAAAAGATTGTGCCAATGGCTGCGACCGGCCTCACTGAAAAATATATTTTGTTGGCCTGGATTGTCGCCGGATGTATCTCCTTATTAGGTGCTTTTACTTTTGCCGGCCTTGCAAAACTCACAACAGCTTCCGGTGGGCTTTATGAATACCTGCGCATCTGTTTCGGGAATTTTGTAGCGTATCTCCTGGGCTGGACCATTTTGGCAATTGTTGGAAGCGGATCAATTGCAGCAGTGGGTTTCATCTTTTCACAGTCCGTAAATAACCTTATTACTATCCCGGACCCTTTGCACAATCTGAGTAATATTTCTATCGCTCATTCTCTTTACCCCTTCGCTTTCTCGGGAGTAAAAATATTTGCTGTTATAACTATCATGTTGTTGACGTGGCTCAATTATCGCGGTGTAAAGAAAGTATCTGTAGTAAACAGCATAATTACTTCAGCAAAAATATTGGGTATACTATTTCTAATATTAGGAGGATTTGTGCTTATCAGTCCTTCTATGGCTAAGCCTGAAACGATTACTCCTCTGCAAAACTTTTCGGGTGTTTCTTTTGTCAGCTTGTTTTTTGGGGCGATGCTTAGCGCTTTCTGGGCGTATGATGGATTTGTAAATGTTGCCGCAGTTACAGGAGAAATAAAAAACCCAAAAAGAAATGTGCCCATAGCAATTGTGATCGGCGTATGCATTGTAATGGTTTTGTATGTACTGGTAAACGCCGCATATATCCGTACATTATCCCTCACCCAACTGGCAAGCCTGTCCGAAAATAAAATTGCGGCTTCGGAAATGTTAGGTCTTATCATGGGAAATAAAGGAAGGATATTAATTTCCTTATTGATTATGATTAGTTCTTTTGGCACCCTCAACATACTCATTCTTGTCTATTCAAGATTGTATTACCGGATGGCGCAGGAAAATGTGTTTTTTAAAAATGCGGCAAAAGTTCACTCCATTTACCGGACGCCTTACAATGCATTGTTATATTCTATGATATGGAGTTGTGTTCTGGTTATCTCGGGCACTTTTGATGTACTTACGAATATGACTGTTTTTGGCAGTTTTACATTTTACGCGTTGGGCGCAGTTGGTCTTATTAAAATGAAAATGAAGAAAATAATTACCGAAAGGATCCCTGCCTACCCCGTGGCGCCAGCACTATTTATTATACTGGTGTTGGCGTTTTTGATAAACACACTTATCAGTAATCCCACGCAAAGCATTACTGGTATTGCATTAACGTTAATAGGGATACCCTTTTATTATTTATTTAAAAAAAGCAGCTCGTAAGCATCCAACCTCTATTCTATAGTGACTGTTCGTGAAGATTAAATGTACGAATCAATGGTTCAATAATATTCCAAACACTATTTATTGACAATCATGGACAATTCATCTATCATCGTCCAACATCAGGAATTACAGGTAAACTCTCGTTTCCACCTTCATTGACCGATTGCACAGCGAAGAAATAATTGTCTTTGGAATAAGGAAATGTCATTTGTGTACTGGCCGTAAATAGTTTCTTTTGCCAAACAGGGCTTGACGTTTCTCTTATCAAAATATAATACCCTTTAACTTTTCCTGTTTTTGGCGGCAGCCAGGAAAGTGTGGTGGTATTGGTCAATTTTTTTATTTCAATTTTTACATCTTCAGGCATTGAAGGTGCTTTTGCGAGGTTAGCAAGATTCGATAAATTCATGGCTATATTTTTCCGGAGGTACTCATAGTCGATATGTATTGGAAGGTCGCCGTATTGAATACCATTTTCCATGCGAACATCCTGATGCTGCCGGGTATAGTTTTCATTCATCTCGGTAATTCTTACTGCTGTAAATCCATTTTCCAAATAAGGCAAATGATCGCCACCTCTTAAAAAACGGTCTGTTCTATATACCAGGACTACATCGAGATGATCAACATAACGCTCCCCAACTTCTTTCACATAACGGGCAAGCTCACGCGATTTACTGTCGTTCTCTAAACCAAGCGCCATAATGCGTTTCAGTTGTTCTTCAGTATCATAATGAGGAATGCCTTCACTAAATACACGAACTTTTGTGTTATTAATAATACCGGTTTCATTACTATTATTGCTCCCCATAATATCATTATTCAAAACCGCTTCTATATTCCAGTTTTCCTTCTTTGCTTTCTCTGCCATATAGGTTGAACCAAA
The DNA here is from genome assembly GCF_057362405.1 of Ginsengibacter sp. Lineage (NCBI taxonomy): Bacteria > Pseudomonadati > Bacteroidota > Chitinophagia > Chitinophagales > Chitinophagaceae > Ginsengibacter > Ginsengibacter sp. The sequence continues at coordinate 14,318 of NZ_JBMQQG010000221.1, read as the reverse complement.
CAAACCCTGTTCCTCTCCACTAACAGCGACAAAAATAATAGTTGCAGGAAAAGAATGTTTACTCATGATCCTGGCACATTCCAATACTGCTGAAGTTCCGCTTCCGTCATCATCCGCACCGGGTGCATCACCGGTACTGTCCATTACGTTAGTTCGCATATTATCTAAATGCCCGCTGATAATAAAAATCCGATGGTCACTTGGATCGGTTCCTTTTAAAGTTGCTATTACGTTGCCAAGGAGTATGGGCCTGTTTATGCGCTTGCCGTTTGGCTCAATAATAACGGTATCTATAAACGCAGTTAATCTTCCGCCGGAATTTTTAGCTAACTCATTAAATTTATTCAGCACCCAGGCTCTTGCAGCCCCAATGCCTCTTTTGGGGTTTGTTTGTGTGCTCAAAGTGCTGCGGGTTCCAAAGGCAACCAGCGTGGTTATATAAGACTGAAGAGAGTCTTTAGAAATTTCATTGACCATTTGCGAAATTTCCGGATCACGATCAATTATGGTTTGGGCGAAAAGCGTTTTAGTAAAAAACAGGATAGAAATGAGGTATGTGGCTTTCATCGAATAAATTTACTCAAAAAAATTCCACTATTCTTTTCTAACTGCATTTAACAAAAAAGCCGTTCCGGATGATGGAACGGCTTTGAAAAGAATTTAATATTTAATCTCTGTCGTGGTGGCCATGATTTCCCCTTCCATGATCACCACCATTCCCGCGACCATTATTTCTACCCCCGTTGCCGCGGCCATTATCTCTTCCATATTCTCCACGATCATCACGCCTGTCATCATCTCTCCTGCGGTCATACCTGTTATGTTCGTAACGTTCCCGTTCGGCAAAATACCTGTTATCACGACTATCTCTTATTACAGGTTGGTAATGGCCGCGGTCAGAGCGATAATGTAAGCGATAATACGAATTACGCAGCCATGGATCGCGATCGTTAATTACCACTTTATAAGAATGATACAAATCATATCGGCCATATCTTGGTGGTAATGATGCCGCAAAATTCCAACGTCCATAGTCATAATAAACGAAAAGGCCACGAGGAACATCATAGTACACGTCCAAATCCGGTATATAATAATAGTCAACATAATCGTAGCCGACTGGTCCCCACACCGGCTGACGCCCTATATTTATATGAACGCTAACCTGGGATTTTGCCTGGTAGCTAAATGCGCTCAAGGCAATTGCTGATATAAGAAGAATTTTTTTCATTGGTAGATATTTACTTTGGTTGATACTAATAAGATGCCACAATTGAAGAAATCTGTTAATGGGCATTTATATTTTGACAGAGTCTCAATCCCATAGTTTAATAATGGAATCTATTCTAACGTCATCTTAACATTTTAATCCCTCAGTTAGAGGAATTGCTAAGGAAATGTAAAAATATTTATACTGCACCCTCAATGAATGAATCCTAAGAAAAAGGTTTGCCCGTTAGATGAAATTCGCGGTTTAGCTAAGTCGATAAAAATGAAACAAATACTTTTGTTTGACATTTTTATTCTTAACCATTTATTTTCAACTATGTCTCAACAAAATGCAAGAGCAAGAGACCTCGCAATTCCTTTCGATGGCAACCCCGGGAAATATAATGCCATAACTGATGTTGCAGGAGTTGAAGTAGGCTTTACAACCTTAATGGAAGGAAGCGGCCATCTCTTAAAAGGAAAAGGCCCAATCAGGACAGGGGTTACCGCCATCTTTCCGGCAGGCAAAATTTATATGCCGGTTTTTGCAAACTGGCATTGTTTAAATGGTAATGGGGATATGACGGGAACGCATTGGATAACCGAGTCAGGATTTTTGGAAACACCCATTTTAATAACTAATACGAGTAGTGTGGGTACCGTTCGCGATGCTGCATTGGAATGGATGGATAAAAATAAATTTTATGATACCGGTCAAAGTTTCTGGTATTCGTACCCGTTAGTTGCTGAAACTTACGACGGTGTTTTAAACGATATTAATGGCTTCCATATTAAGCCGGAACATGCCTGGCATGCACTGGAAACGGCAAAGGGAGGTCCCGTTGAAGAAGGTAACGTGGGCGGGGGCACCGGAATGATTTGCCATGATTTCAAGGGTGGTACAGGAACCTCTTCGAGAATAATCAATGAAAGTTTGGGTGGATACACCGTTGGCGTTTTGGTACAGGCAAATTATGGTACCAGGAAACAATTAACTATAGCAGGAGTACCGGTTGGAAAAGAACTGGCAAACGTGTTGCTGCCATCAATAAATACAGCAAGCCAGGAAAATCCTAAGAAAGATAACAGGTCTTCGGAAGGTGGTTCTATCATTGTTGTGGTAGCTACTGATGCCCCGCTTCTTCCTCATCAATTAAAGCGCTTAGCCGGTAGAGTTAATCTTGGTATCGGAAAAACGGGAGGAATCGGGGGAAATGGTTCCGGCGATATTTTCCTAGCTTTTTCCACTGCCAATAAAACGGCTTTCAGCAGAACAAAAGAGACAAGCCTTACAATGTATTCCAATGATCTTATGAATGATCTATTTGCTGCAACGATCGAAGCGACTGAAGAAGCTATCATTAATGCATTGGTAGCTGGCAAAACTATGAAAGGCATAAACGACAATACAGTTCCTGGTCTTCCGCATGAAGCAGTTATAAAAATTTTAAAAAAGTACAACAGGATAAAATGATTTTAAACATTTAACAGCTTGTCTGCTTCAAGCCCGGTAATTAACTTATTTTCTTCGATGCCAACGCCACTTTAATTCCAAGCCCTATTAATATTATACCGGTAATTTTTTCCTGCATGCGCCAGAACCTTTTATTATTTTTTATGAAGTTGCCAGCCTTGCCAATTACCCAGGCAACTATCATTAGCACACAAGTTCCCTGCAGATCGAACCATAAACCCAACGAGAAGAGTTGTATTTTATATAATGGTGACGCAGGTTGAATGAACTGTGGTAAGAACGACAAAAAGAACAATGCCACTTTAGGATTCAAGGCATTCGTAATAATTCCCTGCTTTAATAGTTTCCATTTGTCCGCTGGTGGAAGCGCTTGTATATTTTTATTGAAATTTGATTTTGACAAAAGGGTTTTGGCACCGAGATAAATTAAATACCCTGCTCCAAGAAACTTTATGAGTTCGAAAAGAAAGGCTGATTTCATTATGATTATTGATAGGCCAAAAACAGCAGCAGCAATATGTACAAAGCATCCGACAAAAATACCAACTGCAGAAATTATTCCTGCTTTAACACCCTGCGATATACTTCTTGAAGCAACATATATCATGTCGTTTCCGGGAGTGAGATTGAGAAGTAGAGAGGCAATAAAAAATAAAAAAAGGTTTTGCATATAAAAACAAATCGATTTAGCTCCTGAATAAAGGACCCATTTCAACATTTATAGAACACCGTTACCGGCCTTTAATGCGGTGATTTTAATGTATGCAACCAAACGTTGTATTGCACATTTATAAAACGGCAGCTTTCCAAAACACTTTAATTTTTTTGGTATCAACTTTTTTTCTTGCCAGGAACAGATTGAAATTATCCTGTACCTGCAGCCAGAATTCAGGTGTAGTATTACTAAAACCAGTTGCCAGTTTTATGGCCATTTCAGGAGTAACGGACTGTTTACCATTGATAATTGCAGATAAAGTTTTGCGGGTGGTGCCCAGGCCGGTAGCTACTTCTTCAACGCTTAATTTCTTGCCGGTTTCTTCAGCAATCCCATCAATCGTTTCTCTGATCAATTCTCCGGGATGTGCAGGATTAAACATTGCCATAATTTTTTTTTAATCATAATCAATATAATCTATGTCCCGAATATTTTCATTTTCTATTTTAAAAATAATCCGGTAATTCTTGTCAACCTTTACTGGCCAAAAAGCCTTCAGATCGCCCTTCAATTGGTGTAAGTTATACCCAGGAACATTTAATTCTTCCGGAGTTCTTGCCGCATCAAGTCGTGTTAAAATTAGCCTGATCATACTCACATGTTGCCGTTGTAGTTTTGAAGCATCGCCTTTCTCATAAAAAAGTTTAAGGCCTCTATGTTTAGAACTTACAATCATATTCATATTTAACATGAAACGTTCCAAGTTGCAAATTTAATATTAAAAATTGTAGACTAATAACGAATACGAAAATCCAAAAATATGGTGGCCTTCACAAAATCATGATTCGTTATGAAGTTTCAATTTATTGAACCAACATTTTTATTGATGATGAAAACAAAGCCTTCCTCCCTAAAAAAATTTATTTTTGTTCATCGATAAACTTAAGATGACTAAATAAATTTTACTTAATGAATAAAGGACCTATTTCAGATTTTATAGAACATCACTATCGCCATTTTAATGCCGCCGCTTTAATGGATGCTGCCAGGGGATATGTAACTCACATAGACGAAGGAGGAAAAATGATGGTTACGCTTGCAGGTGCTATGAGCACCGCTGAATTGGGAATTTCATTTGCGGAAATGATAAGACAGGATAAAGTTGCGATCATCAGTTGCACCGGTGCTAATCTTGAAGAAGATATTATGAATCTTGTTGCGCATAGTCATTATAAAAGAGTTCCTAACTATCGCGAATTAAGCCCGAAAGAAGAGTGGGATCTGTTGGAAAATCATTATAACAGGGTAACGGACACATGTATCCCGGAAGAAGAAGCGTTTAGGAGATTGCAGCAACACATTCATAAAATATGGAAAGATGCTGATGATAAAGGTGAACGATATTTTCCGCATGAGTACATGTATAAAATGTTATTGAGTGGTGTGCTGGAACAGTATTATGAAATTGATCCCAGGAACAGTTGGATGTTGGCTGCAGCACAAAAAAATATTCCTATTGTAGTCCCCGGATGGGAAGATAGTACCATGGGAAATATTTTTGCCTCCTACATTATAAAAAAAGAATTGAAAGCATCTACCATGAAAAGTGGTATTGAGTATATGGTTGAATTGAGCGATTGGTATAGAAAAAATTCCTCGGGAAAAGGTGTTGGTTTTTTTCAAATTGGTGGTGGTATCGCAGGCGATTTTCCTATTTGTGTTGTACCCATGATGTACCAGGATCTGGAATGGCATGATGTACCTTTCTGGAGTTATTTCTGTCAAATTTCAGATTCAACTACCTCGTATGGGTCTTATTCCGGTGCGGTTCCTAATGAAAAAATTACCTGGGGTAAATTAGACATTCATACGCCTAAATTTATTGTAGAGAGTGATGCCACTATTGTTGCACCGCTAATATTTGCATGGGTGCTTGGGTGGTAACTTCACCCCGACCCCTCTCCAACAAAGAATGGCGCCACTTTTCTAAAATGTAATAATGTAATTATTAATTTCGCTTTAATTATAAATAGTTGATAGCTAAAAAAAATTTTTCTCCACAACAGGTTGCCTTACTTACCTCAATCCCCATTGGACTAACGGCAAGCCTTGCCATATTTGTCTATAACGAGTTATGGCTACCTGCTGTATTTCTTTTTATTACAATATCATTGGTTGCCTACTTTATTATTTATAATACAGTAAAGCGCTTTGTATATCGAAAAATAAAACTCATTTATAAACTCATTTACCAAACAAAAGCAAGTAAAAGGGAAGAGTTTTATTATAAAAATATTTTGCCTCAAAAATCTATTGAAGAAGTGAGTGAAGATGTGGAACAATGGGCTGTACAACGAAAAGAAGAAATCGAAATATTAAGAAAGAATGAAATTTTCAGGAAGGAATTTTTGCTGAACCTTTCCCACGAATTAAAGACACCCATTTTTGCTATACAAGGTTATGTGGATACATTACTCAACGGCGCTTTGAATAATCCCGAAGTAAACGTAAGATTTTTAACCAATGCTTCTAAGAATGTTGATCGGTTGGTAAACCTGGTGGACGACCTGGATGAAATAACCAAACTGGAAAGCGGGGAACAATTATTATATAAACAGAATTTTGTAATTCAGGATGTTATTAAAGAAGTTTTTGAATCTCTGTCGATTAAAGCCGATGAAAAGAAAATTAAATGTTTTATTAAGAAAGGATGCGAATTACCACTTACTGTTTTCGCCGACAAAGAAAAAATAAGACAGGTGCTTATTAATCTTATCGACAACAGTATTAAATACGGAAAGAACAATGGAACTATTGAAGGGAGCGCTTATAAAATCGATGGTAAAAAAATACTCGTAGAAATAAGCGACGACGGCAATGGAATTTCAGAGGAGCATTTGCCCAGAATATTTGAAAGATTTTATCGCACTGATCTTGCAAGAACACGCAAGGTGGGCGGAAGCGGACTTGGTTTATCGATTGCGAAACACATTATTGAAGCCCATGGCGAAACAATACATGTAAGAAGTAAAACCGACGTAGGTACAACATTTGGCTTTACATTACCTTCCGCCAGAACTAATTGATTTTTTTCTTTGAAATATGTTTTGTCGAAAATAATTTGTAGAAAAAAATCCAGCAAAATATAGCAGAAAGAACACCTATTAAAGCGCCTGCCAAAACATCGTCGGCAAAATGCTGAGCAAGGTAGATGCGGCTATATCCCACTACAATAGCTCCCGCTAAGAAAAGTGTCGAATAGCTTTTATTTTTTAATGCAAAACTCAATACGGCGGCCATTGCAAACGCTGAAGCAGTGTGACCTGAAGGAAATGCATGAAAATTATGAAGCGTTACATTTTCAATAAAATATTTGTAAGAAGTATCTTTTAAAAAAACTGCAGGCCTGGCTTCAAGAATGTAATATTTTAAAACCTGCGCTATTATCCCCGAAATAGCATAACTGCCTAATACCATTAGCCCTAAAAATCTTTTTCTGAAAAGTAAAAGCAATAAGCCAATACCTATGCAAAAAAAGCCATCGCCTATGTAAGTAAGATAAATGAAGATAAAATCTGTTAATTGAGAGTGATATGGATTTAATAAGTAAAAGCCATCAGCCTTTGAATAAAAAAAAAGAATAAAGCAACAAAGAATTACAAATAAAAAAAATCCGACAAAGAAAGAACGATTTGCTTTAAACAAGGAAGGTAACGACATGCAAAATACAATTCAGTATTGCCAAAAATAAACAAATGCAGATTGAATATTCAAGCTAAAATTTTCACCTGGCGATAAGCCCATCTCCCGGACGGGTTGGTGTTAATAAAAAACCACCTTACACGATTGCAGGGTGGTACAGTTTGCAAGACGCTGTTTTGCTTACGGAAAATCTTAAATGCTATTAATTGTAAAAACGATATTTAAATATTACTGGTGCTTCAGCACTTTGGCTTCAACGTAAAAAATAATTTCTTCTGCTATATTTTTAGACTGGTCGCCTACCCGTTCGAGTTTGCGGATAATGGACAAAATGTAAAGAGCCTGGCTGATAACGTTGGCGTCATTCCTGATAAATTTTGAAATATTATCATCTGCCCGTTTATTAATATCATCGAGGATATCGTCTCTCGAAAAAATTGTTCTGGCTAAAAGCGTATTTTCAAACTCAAAGGCGACCCGCGTATCGGTGAGAATACTTATAGAATCTTCAAACATTTTAATCAGTTCAGTATCTTCAAGCATCGCGATGTCAAACCTGGCGGGCGATTCAACAATATACCTGGCGATACCTTCGGCGATATCTCCAATTCTTTCAAGATTATTATTTATTTTAAGTACGGCTAGCAAAAACCTAAGGTCAATGGCAACGGGGCAATACAAAGCAAAGATATTTTCGCAATCCCGGTCAATTTTTAGTTCAAGAGCATTTACTCTTTTTTCCTTTGCTATCACTTCCCTTGCAAGGTCTTTGTCAAAACTCAACATGGCATCTTTAGCCTTTGTTAATTGCAACAAGACCAACTCCCACATGTTAATTATTTCTGATTTTGCATCCTGCAATTCTGTTTCAAAATGTGTCATTACTTATTTTTTACATTAGCTAAACCTTCCGGTTATATAATTTTGAGTTCGTTTATCCTGGGGATTAGTAAACATATTTTTAGTATCGTCATATTCAATTAACTCACCCAGGTAAAAAAAAGCGGTTTTATCACTTACTCTCGCAGCCTGTTGCATATTGTGTGTTACTACAATAAGGGTATAATTTTTCTTTAATTCCTGCAGCAAAACTTCTATGCTTGAAGTGGAAATAGGATCCAGGGCTGAAGTAGGTTCATCCAATAAAAGTACTTCCGGCTCCATGGCAATTGCCCGAGCAATACACAAACGCTGCTGCTGACCACCGGATAGAAATGTTCCCTTTTTATGCAATGAATCTTTTACTTCATTCCACAGCGCTGCTTTTTGCAACGATTGCTCTACAATAATATCCCGGTCCGCCTTGGCAATCTTCATCCCATTAAGTTTATACCCTGCAATTGCATTATCGTAAATACTTAAATTAGGAAAGGGGTTGGGTCTTTGAAATACCATACCTATTTTATGACGCACAAATATGGGATGCATGTCGTATATATCTTCATTGTTCAAGAGCATTTTTCCTTTGGTAGTAGCTCCTTCTATTAGTTCATGCATCCGGTTAATGCAGCGAAGAAAAGTTGTTTTACCACATCCCGAAGGGCCCATTACGGCAACAACGTTATTTTTTGGGATTTCAATATTTACTTTTTTTACAGCATGATTTTCTCCAAAATAAGCATCAAAATCAATCGCCTTTAAAATTGTACTTTCCATCGTCTTGTTGTAATCTTAGTAATAATATTTAATAATAACACCCATATTAACAAAATAAGTGCTGCTCCCCATGCAAGGTTGTGCCAATCATCATAGGGGCTGGTTGCGTAGTTAAAAATAAGCAATGGCAGGCTTTGCATTGGCTTTAAAATATTAGTAGAAAAATAGGGATTTCCAAACGCGGTAAATAATAATGGAGCGGTCTCGCCCGCAATACGGGCAACGGCTAAGATAGCTCCTGAAATAACCCCGCTAAATCCGCAAGGCAGGAGAATTCTTAAAATTACCCGTTGATAAGGTAAGCCCAACGCAAGGCCAGCCTCTTTGAGAGAATCCGGTAAAAGCTTTAAAGTTTCTTCTGTTGATCGCACGACAATCGGGAGCATCATAATTGCCAAAGCCACACTTCCCGATAAGGCAGAAAACGTACTCAATGGCTTTACGATCCAAAAATAGATTACAATACCTACCACTATTGACGGTGTGCCTTGTAACACATCAACTGCAAGGCGAGTCCAGTTGGCCAGCCAGCTTTTCTTATTTTCACTTAGATATATACCACCCATTATTCCAATTGGAATAGCCATTAAAGCCGCAAAAAAAACAATAAGTAAGCTGCCGACAAGAGCATTTGCAATTCCTCCTCCCGATTCACCAACCGGCTTCGGAAGGTTAACAAGAAAATGCCAGTTTATTTTGGTAATGCCTTCTTTTAAAATATATGCCAGGATTACAAACAAAGGAACGGTACAAAGTGTAGCGAACAATATTACCATGAATTTAAAAAATTTACTCTTCCCGATTCTGTATTTAATATTCGGTTTCATAATTAATCTGTTGTAAATCTTTTAATGATTCTTTTTCCAATTAAGTTAATAATCACAGTTACAAGAAACAACACTAATCCCAATTCAATTAGAGAGGACAGATAAAGGGTGCTGGCAGCTTCCGTGAATTCATTGGCAATTACGCTCGCCATAGTATTGCCCGGGTCAAAAATGCTTTTGGGTATGAGACTCGTATTTCCAATTACCATAGTCACAGCCATCGTTTCACCTAATGCTCTCCCCAGCGAGAGCAAAACGCCGGCCATCAAGCCCGATTTGGCATAAGGTAAAATTACAGCCCGAATCACTTCATACCTGGTGGCACCTAACGAATAGGCAGCCTCCTTTAATGAGGAAGGCACCATTCGAATCATTTCTCTTCCTAAAGACGCCGCATAAGGAATGATCATGATAGCTAAAATCAGGGATGACGTAAATATACCGATGCCATAAGGAGTTACTCCAAGTTTGAGTTCTAAAGTTCGTACTAACGGTACTAATACAAATAAGCCCCAAAAACCATAAATAACAGATGGAACCGCAGCAATAAGTTCTATTGAATTTTTCAAAAATTCGGAGAACCAACCACGCGGGTAATATTCACCTAAAAAAATTGCAATGGCAAATGAAAAGGGTATGGATATCAATAATGCCAGGAAGGAAGTTAACAGGGTACCTAACAGGAACGGGTAAGTGCCGTAAACATTAGCTACGGGATCCCATGTTTTACCCGTTAAAAAACCAAACCCAAGGGCCTTGATTGAGGGCATTGACTGAACAATCAGGGTTAGTAAGAATGATATGACTAGTATAAGAATACTTAAAGCAATTAAAATAAGAGCAGTTTTAAAAAACTTTTCCATTCGTATTTGTCGAATAGATCGCCTGATTTTAATGCTTTTCAACACATTCATCATACCGTTTATAGATGAAATTTCCCGCAGCAACAAATTACTGCGGGAATCTCCTGGTTTTGTTATTGATAATTTCAAAACTATATAAAAGATTTTTATTACAACAATGGTTTACCGTTAAATGTAGCCGATTTAAGAATTGTTTCTGCAACTGTAACTGCAGCAGGCGACAATGGTGCATAATTTAAACCCTGGCAAAATTGCTGGCCATCATGGATGGTCCACCACAATAATTTTAGAAGATTTTGGGCCCTGTCCTGTGCACGGTTATTATAACTCTGTTCCTGGTAAATCAATGCCCAGGTAAATCCGCTAATCGGGTATCCATCTGCAGCATCTGTATTGCCAAGAAATATTTTTGAATCCGCAGGTAATTGCACGTTACTTGCCGCGCTGGTTGAGGCAATATTTGGAGTAATAAAATTGCCTGATTTGTTTTGAACTTTTGCATAAGCCATCTTATTCTGCACTGCGTAAGCCAATTCAATATAACCAATACCGCCCGGAGTTTGTTTAATAAGACCAGATACTCCTTCGTTTCCTTTTCCCCCAAGGCCTGCAGGCCAGTTTACAGAAGTGCCCTTACCAACTTTGGTTTTCCACTCGTCATTTACTTTAGACAAATAATCAGTAAAAATGTTTGTTGTGCCACTTCCATCAGAGCGGTGCGCTATTACAATGGGCGTAGCCGGTAATTTTACTCCCTTGTTAATCGCTGCAATTTTCGCATCGTTCCATTTTGTAATCTTACCAAGATAAATTTCTGCAAGCACTTCAGGAGTTATTTTTAAAGTGTCGGTTACTTCCGGCAAATTATAACTGATAACAACTGCACCTGAACACATAGGAATGTGTAATACGGGAACACCCATTTTTTGGGCCTGCTCTTCGGTCAGGGGTGCATCAGAATCACCAAAATCAACGGTTTTATTAGTTAGTTGGAGAATACCTCCACCTGAACCAATTGACTGGTAATTGATCTTTAGCCCCGTAAGCTTGTTATACTCGGAAAATTCTTTGGAGAATAATGGATAGACAAATGTACTTCCTGCTCCCAAAAGCGTTTTATCGTCTCCGTTAGTCGAAGCCGTTGAGGTGGAGTCACCCGTACCTTCTTTTCCGGATCCACCCCCGTTACATCCTGGCAGCGCACTGGCGGCTGCAATAAGAACGAACGATGATAATAAAGCTTGTTTGATTTTTGAACTTATTTTCATGATAATATATAAATTGGTTTGAAATAAATAAATAATAGTTTCTAAAAATTACTTACCAAAAACAAAATAAAAGGTAAGGCGGGCAACAACATCACTGGTATTATATTTTGTTGAAAATCCCTGGTTTGAATAATGATTAATCCAAATATTCGGCATCAGGTGAACATTTTTCATCGGTGTATAATCGAGCCCCGCTGTAATAAAATTTTCTTTCGTGGAGGGATCATTATACCCGCTTGTATTACCTACATATTTGTTATACTTACCATTGTCAACCTTATTGTTAGGATTGAAAAAATCGGTACGTGCAAAGAAACCTAATTTGTCTTTCACCATCGTTCCTCTTGCGAAAATTGAAAGGCCGGTTGCATTTACCGATAAAACATCAACATTTGCGGAGGAGATTTCTGTAGCCAGGTCATCATTTTTCAAATGATTGCTATAGGCTTCTACGCCAAGTGTAAATGTTGGAACCGTATAAGCAACAAACCCCTTAATCATACTTCTTGAATGCTTCATGCCGGCAACCGGGGACATGCCGTTATAATCGACATATAAATTTACGTAGAGTTTTTTATCAAGAAATTTACCCCAGATATCACCATAGAGCCATTTGTAGTTGTCTCCTTCTGGTTTAGCACCTGTTCCGTTGCCTACCATTAAATCGTAACCGAAATTTCCTTTTTTGGGATCAAACTTTCCCTGTAAAGAAGCCCCCAAATCATAAGACGGAGTGCCGCGAATATCAATTATGGTTTTCTCTATAGAACGATAACCCCATATTGGTTCAGATGACATAGAAAAGCCCGGTGTACCTACCTGTCCCAGTATCAGATCAGTACCTTTCCAAAGATCTTTAATGCGAAGGTTGGCAAGCTTTACATAAAAAGCGAGCTTACTATCTGAAAGTGATTCACCGGGCGCCGCTTCAAGTAACACTTCGGCGACAAATTTTTTGGTAATATTATAATTATATCCAAGATAAAGTCTCCTGATCTGGAAGGCATTCCTGTTTTTTGGCACACCTGAATACTGGCTATTGCTGCCCCTGTTCAGAGAGTCCGCCTGTGCCTTAACATAATAATCACCAAACATATAACCCCATAATTTTCCTGAATTAGGAACTCCGGCTTTGAAGGCAGAGTCAGAACCTGAAACAAATTGCGCTTTTAAATTACTGCTTGATAATAAATTGATAAATAAAATCGATCCTGCGATAACTATCCATTTTTTAGATAAAGAATTGCTCATATATTTTTTGTGCAAAGGAATCCTTGTTATGTTACCAAATTGTTAAGCCAACATTACCAATGGGTTAATAAACATGCTGTAAGAGGCCCAATAGCTGAATCTCATGGAATGATTCCAACTGCATAAGGCAACGGTTTTGATAACGTTAAAGAAACAATTTAGTAACACCGGCATAATAAGACAGGCCTTTCTTTGCACAAAAAACCAAAAACATGAAACAATTCTTTGCAACAACACAAAAGTATTTTGCCATCGCTTTTTTAATGGTAATTGCTTTTTCTTTTCAAATAACCGCAAATGCGCAAGATGACAACACTATCCTGGGCGCAGGTAGTACGTTTATTTATCCGCTTTTCTCAAAGCAATTTTCAGAATACAATAAAAAAACAGGCATCCAGGTAAATTATCAATCAATTGGTTCGGGTGGAGGTATTCTTCAATTAACTAACAAAACAGTTGACTTTGGAGATTCGGATGCACCGCTTAATGATGAACAAACAACCAAGATGGGCGTTCCCGTTATTCATATTCCCATGTGCTCCGGCGCAGTTGTTATAACCTATAATCTCCCGGGATTAAATGCTAACCTTAATTTTACTCCCGACGTTATTGCAGACATTTACCTCGGAAAAATTACTAATTGGGACGATGCAAGGATCAAATCGATCAACAAAAGAATCAATATTCCTTCAATTCCTATTTTGATAGTTCATCGTTCAGATGGAAGTGGCACTACCAATATTTTCACAAATTATTTATCTAAAGTTAGCGCTGATTGGAAGGGAAAAGTAGGCAGCGGCGGATCAGTGAATTGGCCAACTGGTTTGGGAGGGAAAGGTAATGAAGGTGTTGCAGGACTGGTAAAACAAACTCCGGGCGGTATTGGTTATGTTGAACTGGCTTATGCTATTCAGAATAAAATGCCCAATGGTATCATCATGAATAAGAAAGGGAAATATATTGCACCTTCTACCGCTTCTGTTAGCGCAGCAGGGAATGTGACGCTTCCTCCCGATGCAAAGATTTTCATCACTGATACGGATGCGGCCGACGGCTATCCTATTAGCGGATTTACCTGGGCTTTAATTTACAGAGAGCAGAATTATAATAGTCGTTCTTTGGACCGGGCAAAAAAACTATTGCAGCTATTATGGTGGGATATACACGAAGGACAGCAATTTGCGCCGGGGTTAAATTATGCTCCGTTATCCAAACAGGCATTAACGGTAGCTGAGAATAATCTAAAATCAGTAACGTTTAATAACAAAGCCGTTTTATAATAGCGGGACACTAAAGAAGTTCTCAGAAAAGGGCTACCATCGTAATTGATAGGTAGCCTTTTTATTTTACCGTCAACATTAAAGCACTTAAAAAATATCACCTTTCTTTCAAGTCGATTTTTACATTATGGCT
>NZ_JBMQQG010000220.1:0-5494 GCF_057362405.1 Ginsengibacter sp. | reverse complement strand
ACATAAAAGCCAAGGCTGCTCTTATTGCTTCTCGGGTTATTGGAAAACAGTTTTGCATACTCGGCGCCGGAATTACGGCCATGTGCTACATAAGTATTATATAAAACTCTATAGTTCTTTAGATCAATAACGAATAATCTTTTTTTAGCAGATGAGAGGCTAAAGTCAACAATTGAAATAATGGAATCATTGCTCAATTTACCCAAATCGCGAAGAGTTTTAAATCCTCTTACCGCATAGTCATAAGCTTGCTTGCTAAGACCCAAGTCGCTTAACTGTAAACTATCATACACACTTATTTTTTTTGAATTAGGCCCTTCATCGTTGAGGCCACTCCCAGGGTTAGCTGAGCTTACTTTAATAAAATCAGGGGTAGTTAATATGTTAGCCGACGAATTATTTTTATAGGATATTGTCTTTGCAAAAACAAAAGGTACGTGAATAAGAAATATGAATACTGACGAAATAAATACGGGAACCTTCTTCAATGATTTAGTCATTCGATACTATTTATAAAAATTCAAAATTTTCTTTTTGAAAATTGTAAACTTAAGAAGTTTACGGTTTTTCATTTTAACGATTAGCTTAAGAGATACGCTAAGGAATTGGATTTACTTCTTTATTCTGTGAAAATACTTCACATTGCGCCTTTCTCCTAATTCTTAAAGCATTTTGTTGCCTTAAAGAATTTATCTTATAATTTTTTTAACAAACGCTTTACAATATTAAAGCATCATAAGAACATATATAATAACTATTTTTTTTCATTTTTATTGCGCTAAAGTTGTATAAACGATTATCAACGGCAATTGATAAGAAGCTTGATTCTACTCTTATATTTGTAGAAAATTTTCCAATCACTGATAGAGTTTCCATATTGAATAATCCTATTGAATATTTAAAGGGAGTTGGACCTCAAAGAGCTGATCTTTTGAAAAAGGAAGCTGGCATTTTTACTTTTAGTGATTTGTTAGAATATTTTCCCTTTCGACATATTGATAAAACTCAAATAACCACTATAAATCAAATAAGCACAGACAATGACTATGTGCAGGTAGTGGGAAAAATAACTTCGATTGAGCAGGTGGGAGAGAAAAGGGGAAAACGTCTTGTTGCGGAGTTGTACGACGGTACTGGTTACCTGGAATTAGTTTGGTTCCAGGGCATTAATTGGATACAAAAATCAATTCA
Source organism: Ginsengibacter sp. (assembly GCF_057362405.1). Lineage (NCBI taxonomy): Bacteria > Pseudomonadati > Bacteroidota > Chitinophagia > Chitinophagales > Chitinophagaceae > Ginsengibacter > Ginsengibacter sp. The sequence goes on along the minus strand of NZ_JBMQQG010000220.1, from coordinate 4,303 downwards.
TATTGGCAGCAGGTACCGGGTTTTCGGAAGATCAGGATTTTTTATGAATGCGCCTCAAATTTCTCATCCTGAAATGGAGGAAGTTATTGAAGGAAATGTAGAGAAGAATTTATACCTGGAGCCGGTATATCCCGGCACCGAAAAATTAAAATCAAGAAATCTTGGAGGGAGACAAATAGCGAAACTTACCTACACCTTGTTGCAAATGCTGAACGAAAAAGATATTGCAGAAAACCTTCCTGCGTCTATCATTCAGCAATATCATCTTATAAATAGATACAATGCCTATTGGCAAATTCATTTTCCCAAAAGTGCTGACGAATATCTTGGAGCATTGAAACGATTAAAATTTGAAGAGCTGTTTTTGTCGCAACTTCGTTTAGGCCTCCTCCGTTATAAAAGGCATTCTTTTTCGAAGGGATTGGTATTTATTAAAGTTGGTGAATGTTTCAATAAATTCTATAGCAACAATCTTCCATTTGAATTAACAACAGCCCAAAAGCGGGTAATAAAAGAAATAAGAAAAGACATAGGTAGCGGAAGGCAGATGAATCGCCTATTGCAGGGCGATGTTGGAAGTGGTAAAACAATTGTTGCCATTATGAGTATGCTCATCGCTGCTGATAACGGGTATCAAAGTTGTTTTATGGCACCCACTGAAATTCTTGCCCGACAACATTATGAAAGTTTACAATCACTCTTGCAAAACATCCCGGTTACCATACGAATTCTTACTGGTTCCTCATCGGCAAAAGAAAAGAGAGAAATCTTACAGGCAACTGCAAACGGAGAAGTAACGATATTAACAGGTACTCATGCGGTAATTGAAGATAATGTGGTATTCAAAAACCTTGGGCTGGCAATAGTTGATGAACAGCATAAGTTTGGCGTGGCGCAAAGAGCTAAGCTTTGGAAAAAAAGTGAAATAAGTCCGCATGTATTGGTAATGACAGCAACGCCAATTCCGCGTACCCTTGCTTTAACTGCCTATGGTGATCTTGATTATAGTGTTATTGACGAACTGCCCCCCGGAAGAACGCCTGTCGCCACTGTTCATAGGATGGAGTATGCCCGGCCCCAAACGATGGATTTTATAAAAAGTGAAATAAAAAAAGGGAGACAAGCCTATGTCATTTATCCATTGATAGAGGAATCAGCGAAACTTGACTTTGAAAATTTAATGAAAGGATACGAAGAAGTAAAAGCATTTTTTCCTGAACCTGAATTTTATATCAGTATGGTACATGGACGCCAGAAGTCGCTGGAGAAAAGAATAAACATGCAACGTTTTATAGAGAGGGATACTCAAATAATGGTTTCTACCACTGTAATTGAAGTAGGCGTAAATGTGCCGAATGCAAGTGTAATGGTGATTGAGAGTGCCGAAAAATTTGGCCTTCCGCAATTACACCAGCTTAGAGGACGAGTAGGACGGGGAAGCGAGAAAAGCTATTGTATTTTACTGTCGAAAGTGAAGTTGTCTGCAGATGCAAAACAGCGCCTTAAAATTATGTGTGAAACCAATGATGGATTTAAAATTGCGGAGAAAGATATGGAAATTAGGGGGCCGGGCGATATCGAAGGAACCAGGCAAAGTGGTGTGCTTAATTTTAAGTTGGCCGACATTGTTGAAGACAGAAAAATGCTCGAAGCGGCCCGTTATTCGGCCGGCAAAATTATTGAGGAAGACCCTGCACTTTCTACGGTCGGGAATTCTTGTTTATTGAATTACTTATCTGTACAAAAGGGTAAGACGATTTGGAGTAAAATTTCGTAGTCTTTTTTTACGCCGCCATTGTTAATTGCATATTAAAATCTGAATGAAACTTTTATTTCAAAACTTCTGTTCTAATTGTTTCGTAAATTTAGTTTTTAATATTTCCAATATATTCTTGGTTTCCTTGATTAACTTTTTTATACTTTTTCAGTCATAAAACAAATATTTGCCTTGAGAATATTAAAGCTTGCCAAATTCCTTCTTATAACATTGCTAACAACTTTTTTTGTTGCTCAAAATGTATTTGCCCAAATTGAATTTATTGAGAATAAAGGGCAATGGGATAAGCGAGTAAAATTCATGAGTCATATAGGAAGTGGTGAGTTCTATTTGCAACAAAACGGATTCACAGTAGCTCAAAACAATCCAGATGATATTGAGAATATAAAAGAGTTGCGCCATAAAGAGGCTATGGGAATTACTATGAAACAAGGGGAAGGAACTCAAATTCATTCGCAGGCCTACAATGTTCGTTTTCTTAATTCCAAAGATCCGGTAATAATTCCCGATAAAGCTTTACCATCAGTTAATAATTACTTTAAGGGAAACGATAAAAGTAAATGGGCGTCGAATTGCAGAATTTTCCAGGGTGTCACTTATAAAGATGTTTATCCCGGGATTGATATTCGTTATTATTCTGACGCTGGTAGCAATTTGAAATATGATTTTATTATACATCCCGGTGCTGATATAGGCAGCATCGCTATGAAATATACCGGTGCAAGTAAAATTGCGGTAAAAAATAAACAACTGGTAGTATCGACCTCTCTTGGAGATAATAAAGAACTTTCGCCATATACCTACCAGGTGGTCGACAACAACAGGCGGGAACTAGATTGCCGTTATGCGGTAGACGGCGATGTGGTAAGGTTTAAAGTAAAAAACTACGATCCTTCGAAAATACTTATCATAGATCCGTCTGAAATATTTTTTAGTTACTCCGGAAGTACTGCGGATAACTGGGGCTTTACAGCTACATACGGGCCCGATGGAAGTTTTTATGGCGGCGGTATTGTTTTTGATAATGGCTTTCCTGTTTCGACAGGTGCTTATGATAATACCTTTAACGGCGATTTTGATATCGGCATCATAAAATTAAGCCCCAATGGCAAAAACAGGATTTATGCCACTTATATCGGCGGCGGCAGCGGTGATCAGCCTCATAGTCTCATAGTTGATTCGCAAGGAAATTTGGTGGTTGCGGGAAGATCAAAGTCTTCCGATTATCCAACCTATCCTGCTAGTGTGCCTTCCGTAATTGGCCCCGGTGGTGGTTGGGACATAGTTGTTACAAAATTAAATGCAACCGGAAGCGCACTTATTGGTTCAATGAGAATTGGTGGATCACGTGACGATGGCGTCAATATAAAAGACGAGACTGGTAATGCCGGAGGTTCATCGCTGAAAAGGAATTATGGCGATGATGCACGAAGTGAAGTTTTACTAGATGCATCTGACAATATTTATTTGGCTTCCTGCACCCAATCACCGGACTATAACAAGACCATTACGCCCGGGGCTTTTCAATCGACATTTGGCGGAAGCCAGGATGGCGTGGTACTCAAAATAAACCCTGGCTGCAATAGTATTATTTTTAATACTTTTTTGGGTGGTAGCGGAGATGATGCGGCTTACGTTTTGGTACTTGGGGCTAATAATAATATCTACGTAGGCGGGGGTACCGCGAGCCAAAATATGCCTGGTATCTCAGGTTCGGGCGTTGTTAGCTCTTCCAACTCGGGCGGTGTTTGCGATGGTTTTGTAATAGAACTTAATAATTCAGGTACTGCTGCAATTGCGGGTACTTATCTTGGAACACCGGGAGCAGACCAGGTATATGGAATTGACGACGATAAATCGGGAAATATTTATGTGACCGGTACTACTACCGGAACCTGGCCAATAGTTCTTGCCCCAGGCAGCAGCAGTATCTATTCAAATACAAATGCAAAGCAGTTTATTTCGAAACTTAAGCCCGATTTAAGCGCTTATATATACTCAACAGTTTTCGGTACCAGCGGTGCAGCTACTCAGTTACCTAATATTTCGCCTACGGCTTTCTTGGTTGATCGATGTGAGAATGTTTACGTGTCGGGATGGGGAGGAAAATCAAATACAGGATTTGGAGAGGGCAATACATACGGCATGCCCACTACTTCTGATGCGATTAAAGCCAAGTCAGATGTATCGGGAAGTGACTTTTACTTTTTTGTGCTTAAGAAAGATGGGGCTTCCCAATTATATGGTTCATTCTTTGGGCAGGAAGATCCTCCTGAAGGAGTTAATAATCCATTGACTTTTGGTGATCATGTTGATGGAGGCACAAGTCGATTTGATAAAAACGGTGTTATTTATGAAGCAATGTGTGCCAACTGCTTTCGAACGGTTTCTTTTCCGGGTACGTTTGGCGTATGGTCAAGAACTGATAATGCCAATGCTGGCGGTAGGTGTAATCTAGGCATGCTAAAAATTGAAATGAATTTTGCTGGTGTTCAGGCTGGCGTGAGGGCATCTATTGACGGAGTT
>NZ_JBMQQG010000219.1:0-15357 GCF_057362405.1 Ginsengibacter sp. | reverse complement strand
AAGTGCAAAAGGAAACAAAGATGCTGCGGGGCAGTTGCTCAACTACAGTGCAGCTTCCAATGCTTTGCAAACGGCAAAGCTCATTAACTCCATGCAAAAATATTTTGTGGAAGACACCCGTTTGGGTATTCCGATTATTCCCTTTGATGAAGCACTTCATGGTTTGGTAAGAGATGGCGCTACAGCTTTTCCGGAATCTATAGGATTGGCAGCAACATGGGACACCTCTTTAATGAATCGTGTAGCAACTGCTATTGCGCATGAAACCAAAAGCCGCGGTATTCGCCAGGTATTATCGCCGGTTGTAAATATTGCCAGCGATGTTCGCTGGGGCCGCGTTGAAGAAACGTATGGAGAAGATCCTTTTCTTTCATCGGAGATGGGAGTGGCATTTGTTTCTCCATTTGAAAAGATGGGCGTAGTAACCACACCAAAACATTTTATTGACAACAGCGGAGATGGCGGCAGGGATAGTTATCCTATAGATATTGATGAACGTTTGTTAGATGAAATTTATCTTCCGCCATTCAAAGCCTGTTTTGAGAAAGGCGGTAGCCGCAGTGTGATGACTTCTTATAATTCATTAAATGGAAGTCCGTGCACTGCCAATAATTGGTTACTGAATGAGAAGCTAAAAAAAGAATTGAATTTCCAGGGCTTTGTGATTTCAGATGCATCCGCAGTGGGTGGCGCAAATGTGCTGCATTATACGGCAAAAGATTACCCGGATGCTTCAGCCAAAGCTATTAACAATGGGCTGGATGTAATTTTTCAAACAGCTTATGAACATTATAAATTATTTATTCCTCCGTTTTTAGATGGACGGATTGATCCAAAAACCATAGATAGTGCAGTAGCAAGAGTTTTGCGGGTAAAATTTGAATTGGGGCTTTTTGAAAATCCCTATGTCAACGAAGACGAAGCAAACAAATGGAATGGTATTCCGGCACATAGGACACTTGCCAGGGAAGCTGCATTGGAATCTGTGGTGCTGCTAAAAAATGCCCGCCTGCCGGGGCAGGATCATAATGTTTTGCCTTTAAAAAAATCAATTAGGTCTATTGCGATTATTGGTACAGACGCGACAGAAGCGAGACTCGGCGGGTATAGCGGGCCGGGGAACAATAAAGTGAATATATTAGATGGTATTAAAAATAAGCTGGGTAAATCAGTTAATGTAATGTTTGCACCGGGTTGCGGCAGAAGCTCACCGGAATGGGTAACGATACCTTCAGCTAATTTATACACTAACGTAAACGGTAAAACGCAAAATGGATTAAAAGGCGAGTATTTTAATAATGTTCAGCTAAACGGTGATCCGGTAATTAGCAGAATTGATCATCAAATAAATTTTGGGTGGACACTATATTCTCCCGATCCAAAGATTAATTATGATTTTTATTCTGTAAAATGGAACGGTAAATTGAAAGCTCCTGCGACCGGTAATTTTAAAATTGGTATTGAAGGAAATGATGGATACCGTTTGTATTTAAATAACAAGTTACTTATTGACAACTGGAAGAGCCAGACTTTTACGACTAAGCTGGTGCCATATCAATTTGAAAAAGATAAAAAGTATGATATTCGAATTGAATTTTTTGAATCGCAGGGCTATGCAAGATTCAAATTGGTTTGGAATGTTGGCGTGCCTAATAACTGGGAACAAAAAATAGAAGACGCCGTAGATGCAGCTAAGAAAGCTGATGTGGCAGTGATTGTTGCAGGTATTCATGAAGGCGAGTCACAGGATCGGGCTTATTTGAATCTGCCCGGTCACCAGGAGGAAATGATCAACAGGATTGCGGCAGCAGGAAAACCTGTTGTAGTGGTTTTAATTGGCGGTAGCGCCATCACGATGACGAATTGGATTCAAAATGTCCCTTCCATACTGGATGCCTGGTATCCCGGCGAAGATGGTGGTGACGCCGTTGCAGATGTTTTGTTTGGCGATTATAATCCTGCGGGACGTTTACCCATTACCTTTCCTGTGTTTGAAGGCCAATTGCCCCTGGTATATAATCACAAGCCTACCGGGCGTACCGATGATTATGCTGATCTTAATGGCCAACCTATGTTTCCATTTGGCTTTGGATTAAGTTATTCAAATTTTGAATACAGCAATTTGCAGTTTGATAAAAAGCAATTTCCCAAAGATGATTCTACCATGGTGTATTGTACCGTTAAAAATACGGGTAGCCGTGATGGTGAGGAGGTAGTACAGTTATACATTCATCCGTTGCTTTCATCAGTAGCGCAACCGGTAAAATTATTAAAAGGATTTCAACGCATCTTTTTAAAAGCAGGTGAACAAAAAAAGATTGGTTTCAACATTACACCTGAATTGCTTAAAGTACTTGACATAAATATGACATGGACGGTAGAGCCAGGAACATTCCGGGTAATGATCGGCGCATCATCAAAAGATATCCGGTTGAGAGATTTAATTGAGGTGGTCGAATAGTTCCAGCCTGTTATTTTTCTCTGAGTAGGATTTTTATTTTTGTGCAAAAATATTTGGCCTATTGTATTTTCTGATTTTATTGCGAAAACGGTTTCGTAAATAAAACGATACCGTTTTGTGAAACTGTTGAGAAAAAAATGGAAATTGTTGTGGTCGTACTAACATTAGCAAAAAAACGATTGTATACGCAAACTTCGGATCAGGGTTTTATTCCAAAAAATTTGATCCGCTGCAAAAAGTGGATGTAATAGATTGCCTCGTGCAGGCATATGAGAATCAAAAAAATTCTTTTAAGAATTCTAACTGTGTTTTAAATATCTTAACCGGATATATAAAAGCAGTATAAAAACCAACTGTTATACAATAGATTTTAAAACGAAAATCAGTGAGTCATTTAATCGCAGGTGTTTAATATGAAATGGGAGTTGTTACGATATCTTCTGGTATTTGCTTGTCTTGCTGCGTTTTTCTCATGTAAACATGCATCCAAAAAATTATTTAGTGAAATAACATCTTCGCACTCGGGCATTGATTTCAAAAATGAGATTAAAGAAGATGAAAATTATAATATTCTTACCTACGAATATTTGTATAATGGCGCTGGTGTGGCAGTAGGTGATGTTAACAATGATGGATTGCCCGACCTGATGTTTACCGGCAACATGACACCCAATAAATTATATCTTAACAAAGGCGATTTTAAATTCGACGATATAACGAATAAAGCTGGCGTGGCTGGAAGGACGAAGTGGAAAACCGGCGTGGTAATGGCCGATGTAAACGGAGACGGGCTGTTAGACATATACGTTTGTTATTCCGGGCCTGGTACCGATGAGGCAAGAACCAACGAACTGTATATAAATAATGGCATCAAAGATGGCATTCCAACATTTACTGAAAGCGCAAAAAAATATGGCCTTGACGCACCGGGAACTTACACAACAACCGTTGCTTTTTTTGATATGGATAATGATGGAGACCTCGACATGTTTATGGTAAATCATGGGGACATGTTTTACAATCCTTTCTTTAATACCGATAAATTGCGATCTACCCGCGACCCGAAATATGGCAATCGTTTATATAGAAATGATAATGGCCATTTTACTGATGTAAGTTCGGAGGCTCATATCGATGGCAGTGGGTTAAACTTTGGCCTCAGTGTTTCTATAGGCGACATTAATAATGATGGCTGGCCTGATATTTACGTTACCAACGATTACAGTGAAAGAGATTTCCTTTACCTCAACAATAAGGATGGCACCTTCAAAGAAGTATTATCTAAAGCGGCCGGCCATATTTCTGAGTTTGCTATGGGCAGCGATATTGCCGATTATAATAATGACGGACTGAACGATATTATGGTGTTGGATATGTTGCCGGAAGATAATCATCGACAGAAATTATTGCGTGGTGCGGACGCATATGATAAATATATGATGCTCGTGGATCATGGATTTCTACATCAGCAAATGCGAAATACCTTACAGATGAATAACGGTTTGGACTCGAACGGCGTACCCATATTTAGCGAAGTTGGACAAATGGCCGGCGTATCAAATACCGACTGGAGCTGGTCGCCCTTGTTCGCAGATTTTGATAACGACGGATGGAAAGATCTTTTTATTTCGAATGGTATTTTAAGAGATATGACGAACCTGGATTTTGTAAAATATACGTCGGGATATTCTGATAATTATATCAAGGAAACAGGTCATAAAGGAGAAATGTGGGAACTCGTAAAAAGTATGCCGTCAACCAAATTAAATAATTACCTGTTTCGAAATAATCATAATCTCGGCTTCACAAATGTTACTGCAGATTGGGGATTAGATAAATTCGGTGTTAATAACGGTGCCGCATACGCGGATCTCGATAATGACGGCAACCTCGATCTTGTTATTAATAATCTTAACAGCACGGCCACCATTTACAGAAATAATTTACCATCGCACAGCAACGCACATTATATAAGAATTAAATTCAACGGCGATAATAAAAACACATGTGGCATTGGGGCAAAGGTATACGTTAAAACCGCAGCTACCAGTCAATTGCAGGAGCATTACACCAATCGTGGCTTCCAATCTTCTGTTGATCCGGTAATGCACATTGGTTTGGGTAAGGATAGTATTATTCAATCGCTGAAAGTAATATGGCCCGGAGGTAAAATGTCGTTGCTTACACATGTGAAGGCAGATACTTTACTGGTTGTAAATGAAAAGGAAGCGATGGCCCCTGATTCAGTTGCCGCGGCGGTTACAAGGCCCATGTTTACAGATGTTACAAAAAGTTCAGGTATCGATTTTGTTCATCAGCAATCCAACTTTGTCGATTTTAAAGTGGGGCCTTTATTGCCTTACCAATTATCTAAAATTGGCCCATGTATCGCCAAAGCAGATGTGAATATGGATGGACTGGAAGATGTTTTTATCGGTGCCTCGGCGGGCCAGGAAAGCAAATTATATCTACAGACTAAAGAGGGAAAATTTATTCTTTCTGCAAGCGAGCCCTGGAACAACAATAAAGATATTACCAATTCAGACGCACTTTTTTTTGATGCAGATGGAGATGGAGATCCTGATCTTTACCTGGTAAGCGGAGGAGCGGATTATCCGTTAAATAATAGTAACTACCAGGATAGGATATTCGAAAATGACGGGCATGGAAACTTTAAAGAATTACTGAATGCGCTGCCAAAGGAAACGATAAGCAGTTCGTGTGCAAGAGCCGGTGACATTAATAAGGATGGTCTGCCCGATATTTTTGTGGGGGGCCGGTTTAGCATTGGCAGGTTTCCGGAAGCTCCTGAAAGCTATATCTTAAAAAACAAAAGTACTCCGGGCCATATTCTATTTGAAAAAGACGCTGCACAGACCGATACTGCGTTTACACATGCTGGCATGGTAACTGATGCTATCTGGACAGATATCAATAAAGATGGATGGAACGACCTTATTGTGGTGGGACAATTTATGCCAATTACCATATTTGAAAACCATAAAGGCAAGCTCTCTAACCAAACAACCTCGTATGGTTTATCAGAAACCAATGGATGGTGGACACGAATTCTTGCAACTGATTTTGACAATGATGGCGACACTGATTTTGTTATTGGCAACCTGGGAGACAATACTCAATTTAAGGCTGGTATAAAAGAGCCCCTCACGATTACTTATGGAGATTTCACCCGGGACGGTGTTATTGATCCGGTTTTATGTTATTACATTCAGCATAACAGTTTTCCTGTAGCAACAAGGGATGAGATTTTCGATCAGATGCCTGCACTATACAAAAAGTTTGGCAGCTATGCGTCTTATGCGGATGCACAACTTCCGGATATATTAACAAAAGAGCAATTGGCTAATTCAAAAACAATCAGTGTTAAAACATTAAAGTCTGTTTTTTTAAGAAATGATGGAAACAAAAAACTGAGTTTGCAACCCTTGCCGGAGCAGGCACAAATAAGTATGGTAAACGGGCTGGTAACGACCAGTCTGAAGAACAACGGAATTTATGATCTTATCGTCGCCGGGAATTTTTATCCATGGCGGGTACAGCAGGGCCCGCAGGATGCAGGTATAGGACTATTATTAAAAAATGATGGGAAAGGCAATTTTAAGCCAAATGTTTTTGAACAGACAGGACTTGATATTTCAGGTGATGTACGTAACCTTATTTCCTTAAAAACAAATAACGGGTTACTATTGGTTGCAGTAAAAAACAATGGTGCCGTGCAGGTAATAAAAGAAAATAATTGATTGATTTTAGACTAGTGTGATGCAACGAATGAATTTTAATGAAACATTTTATACAAATTTTTTTATTCAATTGAAGTATGAAAAATTTGCCAAACGATCCCGACTGCAAAATGCTGTTTGAATTGATTTCAAACGAAAATGAAGCGGCATTTAAAGCTTTATTCAACGAATACAAAAGCAAAGCTTATGCTGTTGCTTATAAGTGCACACAATCTTCAATTGCGGCTGAAGAGATTACGCAGGAAGTATTTATAAGCGTATGGGTAAGCAAAATGCATTTGCCTTTTGTGAAAGATCCTGTTGCCTATATGTACACCACTATATACAACCAGGTAAAAGGCTATATAAGAAAAGAAAACAATAAAAATAAATTACTCGAAATCTCTTATAAAAAATCGAAACTAACGTCCAACGAAACCGAAGAAACTATTTTAGCAAACGATAGCCAGCAAATTATTAATGAAGCGTTATCCAAACTTACGCCTCAAAAACAATTGATTTATACCTTAAGCCGGCAGGAGGGAAGAACAAATACCGAGATAGGTGACACGCTTCGTTTGTCACCTCATACAGTCAAAAGTCACCTTATACAGACCGTAAAATTTATCAGGAAATATTTTGATAATATCGCTACCATCGTAATAGCAGGCATAATTTTCTTATTTTTTTAAAATTAGTTTATTTTTTTTCATCCTTTTCCGCCTGAGGTTACTCTATATATAAAATAAGAGATTTTTCCAGGTTGGAAATAATAACCGGGTTATACTTTATGGACCAGAACAGAATTCGCTTTTTATTAAAATTATACGGGGCTAACCACGCAACACCTGCGGAAATTGAAGAATTATTTGACCTTTTGAAGACTGCTGAGCCTGATGACCGCTTAAAGAAATTATTTGTAGAAACGGTTATCCATACTGAACCTGAAATTATTTTGCCTGAAGAGAACTGGGATGCTATATGGGATAACATTAGTGCCAATGCATTGCAGCAACAGCAAAGAAAGACTCCCGTTAAACTTTGGAGGAGGGCTGTGGCAGCGGCCGTTACAATTACAGTTGTAAGTATTGCCGGATTTGTTCTTATTAATAAAAAAAAGCAGGATATACCGGTAGCGGTTAAACGAAGTATTGATAAAAATGATATCAGGCCGGGCGGCAATAAAGCGGTTCTTACCCTGGCAGATGGCACTAGTATTGTATTGGATACCGCTCAAAATGGTTACCTCGCCAATCAAAGCAACACCAGGATATTGAAGTTGAACACAGGCGTTCTGAGTTATAATATGGGGAAGAAAGATGAAGGGAAAGTATTGATGAACACTATATCCACACCGCGTGGAGGACAATATGAGATTGTATTGGAAGATGGTACAAAAGTTTGGTTGAATTCGGCATCGTCCCTTGTTTTTCCTACTTCGTTTACGGGCAACGAACGAAGAGTTGAATTAAAAGGTGAAGGATATTTTGAAGTAGCAAAGAATGCTTTGAAGCCTTTTCACGTAATGGTTAATAAAGTGGATGTTCAGGTATTGGGAACTCATTTTAATATTATGAGTTATAGCGACGAAGAAGATATAAATACAACATTGCTCGAAGGCAAAGTAAATATAACAGCCAACAATGTAACAAAAGGTTTGACGCCCGGCAAGGCAGCTATTGTAAACAGATCTACAGAATCGATTCAAATTGATAAAGCAAATATTGAACAGGCAATTGCATGGAAAAATGGTGAATTCCGGTTTAAAAATACGGGCATAAAGGAACTAATGCGGCAAGTGGCACGATGGTATGATGTAGATGTGGAATATGAGACAACAGCAACCGATCAGTATTTCACAGCATCCTTACCGAGAATGCAGAATATTTCCGAGTTGCTGGAAACACTGGAACTTACAGGTACCGTTCATTTTAAAATTGAAGGTCGAAAGATTATCGTGTTACCTTGATTCGATGTCAATTGGCTGATCATTAAACAGAAAATTATATAAATAAGTATTTACGATAACTGCTGGTAAAAAAGCCAGGAACGATGTGACGGTCGCCCCTGGAATTTTCAGGCTATAAAAAGTCGCTCGACAGATGACTCTTATATTTTAACCTTAACAACAAAAATATGATTTTACGGGTACATGCCAATTCCACATCTGCTAAAAAGCTTTTGTCGAATCAAATAAAGCTTAGTATGAAAATTACCACGATTTTAATGCTCATTGCCACTTTACAAATAAGTGCAAAAGGCATTTCTCAAAAGGTTAGTATTTCGGTTAAAAATGCAACCTTCGAGGAAGTCTTTGAGCAGTTGCAACAAAAAACAGGATATCATTTCATCTTCAACAGTGTTATGCTGGAGCATGCAAAAAAAATTGATTTGCAGGTAACCGACAAGACCATTGATGAAGTATTGAATTTGTGCTTTAAAGATCAGCCATTCACCTATGTAATAAAAGATAAAGTAATAATTGTAAAGGAAAAACCGGCTGTCGTGGAGAAGGCGCTTAAAGTAAGTCCACCCGATAATCCGCCGCCGCAGAAGTTGCACGGTCTGGTGAAAGATGAAGAAAACCGGCCTATCGAAGGCGCTTCGGTGCTTATCAAAAAATTGCATTTAGGAACTGCGACAAATAAAGATGGACAATTTGATTTACAGGTTCCCGAGGGCACTTACGAACTTGAAATTTCCTTTGTTGGATTTAAAACAATTACACAATCAGTTACCATTGGCAGTACATCACCCGCTGATCTTTCAATCACTTTAGCTGCTGCCGCTACCGGCTTAAACGATGTGTTGGTAGTTGGTTATGGCACTCAAAGAAAGCGGGATGTAACAGGAACGATCAGCAGTGTGAAAGGTGACGATTTTAAAAATGCTCCGTTAAGCAATGTCGCTACTTCACTGCAGGGGCGGGCATCAGGTGTTAATATTGTAAGCAGTGATGGATCTCCCGGCAGTGTGCCAAGTATTCGTGTACGCGGCACCGGTACCATTAACAATGCTGATCCGCTTATTGTTATCGATGGCGTTCCGGCTGGCGGACTCGATGATGTTAACCCCAACGATATCGCGTCTATTGAGATCTTAAAAGATGCTTCTTCTTCGGCAATTTATGGTTCACGGGCTGCAAACGGTGTTGTACTGGTTACTACTAAAAAAGGAAATTTTGGTGAAAAGCTTAAGACTTCTGTCAACTATTATACCGGAAGCAACAAAACGATGAAGTACATTAATGTGCTGACAGCACCTGACCTGGTGAAGCTTAAAACCGAAGCTTTTACTAATGATGGTTTACCGGTTCCTTCGGTTTGGAGCGATCCTTATTATGCTACCCAGCGTACCGACTGGCAGCACCAGGTATTAAGAACCGGCCATACACAAAATGCTGATGTGGCGCTTCGCGGAGGAAACGCTACGTCGAGCTATAGCTTTTCAGGAAATTATTATTATGAACAGGGCATTATCATCAAGTCATTTTTCAAACGCTACAATTTCAGAATTAATTCCGAGCATAAAATCGGCAACCGTATAAAGGTGGGCGAAAATATCGTCTACTCTAACACGTTAGGTAACTCCCCTGATACGAGATCGACCCAAACGGGCTTGTTATGGAGCACCATTCGTTTTAACCCTGCTATCCCTGTTGTAAATGATGACGGCTCCTGGGGAACGTCGCAGGCGGATAACCAGTTGGGAGATATAAATAACCCGGTGGCCACTATTAATTCAATGGATAATAGAAATGTTTATAACCGAATTCTTGCTAACGGTTATGCGGAGCTCGAAATAATAAAGGGGCTAAAAATCAGGGCCAACTACGGATACGATCAAACCGCTAATGATGGAAGCAGCTTTCAGGTAGCAACTCCTACTCAAACCCGCGGTCCGTCTATTTCTTCAATGAATCAATACTTCAATAAGAGCAAGTCTTTTTTGGAAGAATATTTTCTTACTTATAACAGGAAATTCAATAAGCATGATGTGAACCTAACCGGTGGATATTCATCGCAGATATTCAGTGGTAATGTTTTCTCTGCCTCCAGGTCTGGTTTTTCAGATACCAATCCTGATCAGCGTGTGCTTAATCTTGGTAATAGTTCTTCCGTTGGGAACGCAGGGTACAATTATAACTCTTCAGGATTGCAATCTTATTTCGTTCGGGCCAATTATGCCTTTAATGATAAATATCTTTTAACAGCAACTATGCGGGCAGATGGTTCCAGCAAGTTTGCTCCGGGTAAGCGTTGGGGTTATTTCCCTGCATTCTCCGCAGGTTGGCGTATATCCGATGAGAAATTCTTTGCCAATGTGAAATCGATTAATACACTGAAACTTACCGGTGGGTGGGGGCAGTTGGGAAATCAGAATATCGGTGATTTTCAATACCTCGGGACCATCGGCGTTGGCGGCGGCGGAGGAACAGGTGGCGGAGGCTATTCGTATAACTTTGGAACCGGCACGGTTAATCAAAACGGTGCCTATGTAACCGGCCTTGCTAATCCAAATATAACCTGGGAAAAAGCATCGCTAACTAACATAAGCCTTGAGTTTGGCATATTAGATAATCATGTAACCGGTACCGTTACGTACTTCGATAAGAATACCAGAGACATGTTAGTGCTTGCACAATTGGTCGAAACCTACGGAGCCCAAAGATCGCTCCCTGATGATGGTGGAAATATCACGCTCCCAAATGTGAACCAGGGAGAACTTAATAATCATGGGGTGGAACTGGAATTAAATTATAAAGGCCATGCCGGTAAATTTAATTTTACTGTGGGCGCCAACGGAGCTTTCCTTCGCAATAAAGTTACCAGGCTATATGGAAATTCAACTTATCTGGGTTCCACTTCTTATGGCAGAGAAAATGTTGATATCTCGCGTACTTACGAAGGACAGCCGATCGCATCGTTCTACGGATTTAAGACTAACGGTCTATACCAGACGCAGGCAGATATAGATAAAGACGCCAATATTGCCAACGATCCAAATAAAGGAAATATACAGCCGGGTGATGTAAGATTTGTTGATCAAAACGGAGATGGAATGGTTGATGATAAAGACCGCGTAAGGCTTGGAGATCCTAACCCTCATTTTGTATACGGTGTTAATGGTTCTGTAAGTTATGGACACTTCGATCTTGTTTTTAGTTTTGCCGGTGTGGCAGGTGTTCAATTGTATAATGCCGACAGGCTTTCGGGAATAGATGCCAGTCAAAATTTTAACTGGTATGCTGAAGAAAACGGTCGCTGGCATGGAGAAGGAACGAGCAACAGCATACCACGTCTCACAAGAGATAACCTCAATAACAATTATCGCTCATCAGATTTATGGGTGCAAAACGGCGCATATCTTTCCTTGAAAAGTGTGGCATTGGGATATACATTTTCAAAACAGCGGATTGCCAATGTTGACCTGCCGGATATAAGAATTTATGTAAGTGGTTATAATCTTTTTTACATAACAAAATATACAGGGTACACACCTGAGTTGGGCTATACAGGCGGCAATCTTCAAAGAGGTGTTGACGTAGCGCAATATCCCCAGGCAAGAAATTTCACTATTGGCGGAACCATTAATTTTTAAATGCTGAAAAAGAGTTTTATGAAAAATAAAAATATTTTCTACTTATATACAGTTTTGTTCTTGGTGATAAGTTTTAGTATGAGTTGTAACAAAAAGCCGCTTGATCAAACACCTACGGGCCAGTACACGACCGGCAATTTCTGGCGAAACCAGGATGATGTGATCGCAGGAGTTACCGGTATATACAACGTTCTTACCACGGAAGATTGGGTCGGCCACAACCTGTATATTTTTGACGATCAGTCGGATGATATTATTGTTGACGGAGATCACTCCGATTTTAAAGCAATTGAACGTTTCAATATCGATCCTACACTACAGGTAATTTATACCATCTGGCCATTTGCTTATGAACAAATCGGCAGAGCTAATAACGCAATTATATACATTCCTAAAGTGCCTGTAATCGATGAAAATATTCGTAAACGTTCTTTAGGCGAAGCGTACTTTTTAAGAGCCTATGCGTATTTTGAATTAAATAAAATTTATGGTGAAGTACCAATAATATTAGAAGACAACGTTCTTACCGCATCATACAATGTTCCAAAATCTTCGGTAGATTCTGTGAGGGCTCAGGTAGAATCCGATTTACTAAAAGCGATTGACCTGCTCCCGGAAACTTATGACGATGATAATAAGGGCCGTGTAAGCAAAGGTGCGGCCGAGGGTTTGCTTTGCAGACTATATTTATTCGAAGATAATTTTGCCAAAGCAATTCAGTACGGAAGCATGGTAATTAACGATGCCAACTATGCACTTGCTCCTGATTATACAGATAATTTTACGTTGGGCAAACAGGAAAGCGACCCGGAAATTCTTTTTGCAGTTTGGAATAAAAACCAGGAAATACCAAACGTTCCTGCGTCGGCCATCAGTACTTATTTTTCACCACGCCCTTGGCAGGGTTGGGGATTCCATCATCCCACTGAAAATTTTGCTGAAGAGTTTGAACCGGGTGACAGTATTCGTAAACGGGCTACATTAATATCTGTGGGAGACAGCATCCCGAACAATACAAATCTTGTAACGATAGAGGCGGCAGATGCCTACCAGATGTTTTCAGGAAAGGAAGGGCAATCTACCGGGCGGTTATTGCCAAGCATGAGCACAACAGGATATTATATCAGAAAATATACTGCCTTTATGCCGAACGGGGATGGCGGTTTGGATTACGACCTTAAGCAACCACTCTTACGCACGGCGGATGTTTATTTAATGGTAGCCGAAGCGAAAATTAGAATGAGTGGCCCGGGAAGCGGAGATGCAGAAATAAATGTTGTGAGGGCAAGGGCAGGTTTGCTTCCGGTGTCAAATGCGGGGATGCCACAATTAATTCATGAACGCCGGGTAGAACTTGGTGGTGAAAATGTGCGCTGGCAGGACCTTCTGCGTTGGGACAAGGACAACATAATAAATTTGGATACTATAGTCAATAAGCCAAAAGCGGCTTCACCGTTACCTCCTTTTAATGGTGCTACCATAATACCACCGAGGGTGTTTATGAGACCTAAAGATTATTATATGCCACTTCCCCAGGAGATAATTGACGAGAGTAAAGGAGTGATCACGCAAAATCCAAATTATTAAAAATTGCTTGTAAATTATTCCTGATAAAAACCATTGAAAACCTTTAAAGCGCGGAGACTTTAAAGGTTTTCTTTTTGAAAAGAATGAGAACAAATTTAAATTCACTGCATGTTACATGATGCTTACCTCTAAACTTTTTAAATTAGTTAAGATGCATTTCAATAAATATGTATTCTCCCTGGTTCTCGTTATTTCCTGCAACGTTTCTTTCGCTCAGCTAAATAAAGAAGCACTCAGTTCTTTTATTCAACGCATTGTAAAAGATCATTCCAAATCCTTTATCATAGAAGAAATATCAAAACAAAATGGTAAAGATGTATTTGAATTGCAAAGCAAAAAAGGGAAGATCATTCTTCGTGGTAGCGATGGCGTTAGTATAGCATCGGCGTTAAATTTTTATCTTAAAAATTATTGCAAATGCAGCATTACCTGGAATGGAAGCAGCATGAATATGCCGGATAAATTACCTGTAGTTAAAGCGAAAATTCATCGTACTACTCCTTATCAATATCGCTACTATCTAAATTATTGCACGTTTAACTATTCCATGAGCTGGTGGAACTGGGAGCGCTGGCAAAAGGAAATTGACTGGATGGCGCTAAATGGAATTAACATGCCGCTTGCCGTTACCGGTGAAGAATCCATTTGGCAGGAAGTCTATAAGAGCATGGGTTTTACGGACGGTGAGCTCAATAATTTTTTTTGCGGCCCTGCCTATTTCTCCTGGTTTTGGATGGGAAATTTAGATGCGTGGGATGGGCCGCTTCCGCAACATTGGATGGATACCCACAAAGAATTGCAGAAGAAAATTTTGCAGGCAGAAAGATCATTTGGCATGACGCCTGTACTTGCTTCGTTTACCGGGCATGTGCCGCCATCATTTAAACAAAGGTTCCCCAATGCCAAAGTGAAGAAGATAAACTGGGGCGCAGGTTTCGATGATACTTATGTGCTTGACCCTGCTGATCCGATGTTTGAAGTAATTGGAAAAAAATTTATTGAGGCACAAACTAAAGAATATGGAACCGACCATTTTTATTCTGCTGATACGTTTAATGAAAACCTGCCGCCTTCCAATGATTCCACTTATTTGAATGATATCAGTAAAAAGGTTTTTGAATCAATGGAGAGAGCCGATAGTAAAGCCATTTGGGTAATGCAGGGGTGGATGTTTCATTACCAGGCCGATTTCTGGCAACCCACGCAGATAAAAGCCTTACTGAATGCAATACCAAACGACCACATGATTTTATTGGATCTATATAGTGAGAGTCACCCGGTATGGAGCCGGACAGATGCGTATTATGGCAAGCCATGGATCTGGTGTATGCTTCACAATTTTGGCGGCAACATTAGTTTGTGGGGAAGAATGGATCACGCAGCAATTGATCCTTCATCTGCTTTGCACAATGATTCGTCAGGCAAATTGATGGGTATTGGATTAACTCCTGAAGGCATTGAACAAAATCCTGCGCTATATCAACTCATGCTGGAAAATGTATGGCGGGATAGCGCCGTAAATGTTTCAACGTGGCTCGAAGATTATGCAACACGACGATATGGAAAATACAATGCGTCTATATCCGAAGCCTGGAAAATTTTGCATAACACCGTTTATAACGGTGGGCTAGGTGAAGGCGGTCCTGAATCGATAATCGTCTCACGGCCAACCATAGACGCATGGGGCAGCAGGGTTAGAACGAAGCTGGATTATAACCCTGAAGATCTTCTACGGGCATGGAGCTTATTTGTAAAGGCTATACCGCAGTTGCAGACGAGCGATGGCTTTCAGTATGACCTTGCAGATGTAACCCGGCAGGTGCTTGCCAATTTTGCAACCCCCCTTCAACAGAAATGGGTACTGGCATATTTGCAACATGATACCGTTAGTTACGATGAGTATACCAATAAATTTCTTGATTTAATGAACGACATGGATGAATTACTAAATACCCGGAAAGACTTTTT